>CANHON010000005.1 GCA_947462115.1 Deltaproteobacteria bacterium
AGTAGTTGTTGCGGTTCCAGCCGTAGCCGTCCCAGTGGCCCACCAGCACCTCGGCCGCCCAGAAGCGGGTGAAGGCCGGGAGATCGATGTGGCGGCCGATCTCATCGAGGTCGCCGCTGTCCACCGCCGCCACCGCCGCCTCGAGAAGGGCCGGGTCGGCGCCCGCGCTGTCGGGGTCGAAGGTGGCCGTCCAGCCGGCGGTCAGGTCGCTGAGCGTGCCCTCGAAGAAGGCGGCCTCGCGGTCGCCGGCGACCCGCTCGATGAAGTCGCTGTCCGGGGTCTCGACGTGGGCGTAGAGGCCGAGATCTTCGCCATTGACGACCAGGTGGGCAAAAGCGCAGGCCGGGGCCGGCACGCCCGCCGCCGCGAACACCTCGTAGGCGAGGCAGGTGCGCATCATCGTCGGGTCTTGGGGGGTGTTGTTCAGCGTGAGCAGCTCGCGCCCGCGCAGGCGGCCGCCGTCCACGAACTCGTCCATGTCGATGCGCAGGCCGGGCTTGGTCGTCGAGAGCGACCCGATGAAGCCCTTTTTCCGCACGCCGACTGGGCCCAGGGCCTCGCCGTTGACCCGAAGCTCGGCCCGCAGCTCGGTGTAGGGGCTCTCGAAGGGCCCATCCAGGCAGTCGCCGCCCAGCACCTCGAACAAGGACCGGGTCTCGAAGCGGAGCTGGTCCCAGTCGGCGGGCGCCATCTCCAGCTCGACCCGCAGCAGCTCATCGACCGGGAAGGGCCAGTCGCCGCGATCGCCGCCGAGCGCCCCGGCGGTGGGGTCTGCGGGCTGCGCGCTGTCTTCGCCGTCCCCGCTGCCTTCGCCCGCCCCGCCGTCCGCCGCCTCGCCCTCCGCTGCCTCGCCCGCGCTGTCGGCCGCCTTGGGCTCCGGCGCCCGACAGCCCCCGAGGGCGAGCAGCAGGACCGCGGCGGACCGCGACCCGCCCAGGATGGCCTGCATCACAGCGCCGAGCGAATTTCGCCTTCGACCGCGACCGGGCCGCTGCCGCAGCCGGCGTCGAAGCGGAAGACAGCGACGACCTCGGTGGCGTTGACCTGCAGGATGTTGATCTCGCCCGCGGCCGCCCCGCCGGTGCCGGCCACGCAGGCGTCCTCGCCCGGCCCGGGGGTGAGCGAGGCGAAGGGGTTGGAGTCCCGCAGGGGGTGGACGCCGAGGCCCGAAGGCACGGCGTCGATCAGCACCACCACGTCGGCCTCGCTCTCGCCCTCGATGAACAGGTAGCCGGAGTCCACCCGGGCGATGACCGTCTGGGCCACCCACTCCGCGCCGCCGATCTGGCCGCGCATGCCCGTGAGGATGGTGTTGGGGTCGATGCCGGTGTCGACCGCGCCGTCGCCGCCGCTGTTGTTGCCGGTGTCGGGATCGACCTGGTAGGGCGGGGCGGTGTCTTTGGGCGGGGAGTAGCAGCCGGCGGCCGCGAGGAGCAGCGCCGACCAAGCCAAGGGGAGCGCGCGGGCGCGGCGGATGCACGACATGGGACCTCCGGGGCCAAGGGGCCGACCCCGGCAGCATAGCCCCCGAAGCTGGCCTTCGCCCGCGCCAGGGCGACATGCGCGGCCGCCGGAGCCGCTTCGCGAAACCAACGTGCATCAGGCCAACCCCACAAAGCGGACCCCCGCGACCCCGAAGCCCGCCAGACTGGCGCCCCCCACCGGAGGCGCCCATGGCCCAGCCGCCCGCCCAACGTCCCGAGCGCCTGCAGCTGCGCGTGGACGGCGAGGAGCAGCCCATCGACCCCATCGAGCTCGATGAGCGCCTGCGGAGCGGCGCCGTCCCCCGCGGGGCCGAGGTCAAGGGGCCGGAGCTCACCGGTGGCGCTTGGCGCCGGGTCGAGGAGCTGCCGGCCTTGGCCGAGGCCCTCGACGCGCCCGACGCCCGCTTCGCCGCCCGCCTGCGCGCCTCGCCCCGGGTGGTGCTCATCCCCGTCTTTGCCACGCTGCTCATCATTTTGGCCCTGGTGCAGCGGGCGAGCGGCTGGCCGGGCGAAGGCGAGGCCGGGCTGCAGGCGATGTACCGGGTCGCCGCCGGGCAGGGCCCCACCCTGCTCGATGGCCGCTGGTGGACGATGCTCAGCTGCCACTTCGCCCACGCGCCCGAGGCGCCGCTGGCCCACCTCCTCGGGAACCTCACCACCATCGGCTACTGCGGCTACCGCGTCGAGAAGGCCTGGGGCTGGAGCGGCGCCCTGCGGGTGCTGCTCGGCGGCGCGGCCATGAGCGCGCTCGTGGTCTCCTTGTTCGGCGACGTGCCGGTGGTGGGCAGCTCCACCCTCGCCTTTGCCCTCTGGGGCGCCCAGATCGCCATCGGCTTCCGCCAAGCCGAGGCGATTCCCGCGCCCTGGCGGCGCTACTACGGCTACGGCAACCTCGTGATCTTCGTGCCCTTGTACGTCAGCGGCCTCGGCACGCCCGGCGTGAGCGACTGGGGGCACTTCGGCGGTCTGCTCGGCGGGGCCCTCGCGGCGCTCAGCGGCCGGCCGGCGGTGCTGGCCCCGGCGGCGGCGGTGGGGCGGGCCCAGCTCCGCGCGGTGGCAGAGGGCGTCGGCGCGCTTGTGATCAGCGTGCTGATCGTCATTCTGGCCTCCCAAGCGCCCCTTTGGCTGCTGGGCTGGGGGCGCTCCGACCGCCTGCTGCTGCCGAGCGAGAGCGCCGCCCTCACCCTGCCCCGCGGCATGGCCGAGCCCGAGGCCCCCCTCGCCGCCGGCGGCTGGCACCGGCTCGCGGTGGGCTCCGGCGCCGCCTTGCTGGTCGAGGAGCTGCGCTTTCGGTCCATCGAGGCCGCCGCCGCGCACCAGGGCCTCGACCGGCTGCGCTCCGAGGACGCGCCCCCGGCCGTCGAATTGCCCGCCCCCGCGCCGCTCGGCCCCGGCTGGACCGCCGCCGCCTTCGCCCTGCCGCCCGAGGCCACCCTGGCCGACCCCTCCGAAGTGATCGACCAGGACGTTGTTGTCATCCACGAGCTGCACCGCGGTCTGCGGCTGCTGCGCCTCGTCGAGCGCTACGAAGGCGAGCGCGCCCTGCCCGCCAATGGCGCGGCGCGGGCCCTGCGCGGGTCCCTGCAGGGCGTCGAGCTGCTGGAGCGGCCCGAGCTTCGGGAGGCCCGGGCGGCCAAGGACCGGAGCCCGAACGACCGGCTGCTCGCGCTCCGCTTCGCCGAGGCCCTGGTCGAGGAGGGCCGCTGGGCCGAGGTGGACCCGCTGCTCGCGGCCCTGTCGGCGGACAGCGACGGCGTGGCCTGGGAGGCCGCCCGGCTCCGCCTCGCCGCCTGGGAGCGCGGCCGCGCGCTCGACGGCAGCCACCTCGATGAAGAGGAGAAGACCGACTGGGTGGCCCCTTTCTTGTCCACCCCCCTCTCGGACACCGCGGTTCACCGCCCGGCCTTGGCCTGGCTGGCCCGCCGCGGGGCCTGCGCGGAGGCGCGGGGGCACCTCGCCTGGCTCGAGGGCCAAGTGCCGCCCGAGGAGCTCGATCCCGACTACGCCGCCGTGCAGCAGACCCGGGTGGACGCGCTGGCCGGCCTGCTGCTCGGCCCCTGCCCGCCGGTGGACGCGCCCCCAGCCGCCCCATAGGCGGACCGCCCCCTCCCCGCGCGCAGCCCCGAGGCCGCCGCCAGCACCCGGAGCCCCCATGGCGCGCGAACTCGAAAAGCTGCTCTCCAACCTTGGCTATGGCAGCCGCACCGAGGTGAGCAAGATGCTCAAGGCCGGGCGGGTCTGCGACGCCGACGGCCAGGAGCTCGGCCCCAAAGACACCGACCCCGGCGGTGTTCTGCTCGTGGACGACGAGCCCTTGGACCTGCGCGCCCCCGCCGTGCTGGTCATGCACAAGCCGGTCGGCGTGGTCTGCTCCACCTCGGACCCCGGCGCCACCGTCTACACGCTGCTGCCGCCGCGCTTCGCCGCCCGCAAGCCCATCATCTCGCCGGTCGGCCGCCTCGACAAAGAGACCAGCGGCCTGCTGCTGCTCACCGACGACGGCCCGCTCAGCCACCGCCTCACCGCCCCGCGCAACCACCTGCCCAAGCGCTACGAGGTGCAGGTGGCCCGGCCGCTCAGCGGCCGCGAGTGTGAGGTCTTCGAGGCGGGCGGCATGCTGCTCGAGGGCGACGACCGGCCCCTGGCCCCCGCCACCCTGCACATCCACGATGAGCGGCGCTGCGACATCATTTTGACCGAGGGCCGCTACCACCAGGTGCGGCGCATGTTCGCCGCCCTCGGCAACCACGTCGAGGTGCTGCACCGGGCCCAGATCGGCGGGCTGCTGCTGCCCGCGGACCTCGCGCCGGGGGCGTGGCGGGCCCTTCGCCCAGAAGAAGCGGCCTTGATCCCGCTCTAAGCCGGATCAGCGGTAGGCCGCCGGCACCAGCACCCCGGCCTCCAACAGGGCCAGGGCGGCGTCGGGCGCGAGGCCGAGGTCGTCGGGCCAGGCGGGGAGGTCGGCCAGGGCCACCTTCTCGGCCACCTCGGGCTCGAGCTCCATCAGCTCCACCTCGCCGTCTGGCCGCCGCACCGCCGCGAGGTGCAGGGGCGGGCTCATCCGAGCGAGGCCGCGCTCGGCGTCGATCGCGTCGGGATCGGCCGAAACAGCGTAGTTGACGCTAAAGACGCGGACGTGGCGCGGGCGGCTCATGCGGTCGTCGGCGGCCTCCTCGGGCGGCAGGCTGGCGGTGTCCATGTCCGGCAGCGGCAGGTGGGCGAAGCAGGCCTCGAGCTGGGCCTCGTCGGCGGCCTGACCCGGCCACTCCCGCGCCAAGAAGCCGGCGAAGCGCTCGCCCAGGGGCGCCCGCAGCAGCCCGTCCTGCTGCACAAAGCGACGCACGAGCACCGGAGCGTCGGCCCC
This sequence comes from Deltaproteobacteria bacterium, assembly GCA_947462115.1. Taxonomy (GTDB): domain Bacteria; phylum Myxococcota_A; class UBA796; order UBA796; family UBA2385; genus JAEUKK01. The sequence goes on from CANHON010000005.1 coordinate 4,849, forward strand.
GAGCAGCTTCAGCGCGCCCGGCACGCAGCTCTCCAGGCCGGCCCGCACCTGCTGCACCGAGGCGCCGAGGCCCAAGCCCACGGGGTAGCCCACGGCGAACAGGTCCTCGGGCTCGGGCAGCACCCACTCCTCTGCGAGGGCGGAGTAGGCCTCAATGGCGCGCAGCATGCCGTCTTCGGTCTGGTCGTCGGCCAGCTCGAGGCTCAGCGCGTCCAGGGCCTCGGCGCAGTCGCCCTCGGTGTCGATCATCACCGACATCAGCCGCCAGCCGACGTCTTGGGCCGCCCAGGCCCAGCGCCCACCCACCCAGGGCCGCGCCGCCGGGCCGCCGCTGAGGTGGCGCTGCACCGCCCGCACCCGCTCCACCAGGGCGTCGATCGAGGGCAAAAAGCCCTCCCCTTCGTCAAAGAAGTAGTCGAGGTAGCGGCGGAACAGGTCGTCCTGAAGGATGGGCCCGTGGGCGCTCGCGTAGGCGAGGCCGTCGCTGCCGAGCTCCAGCGGGCCGTGCCGGTTGGGGACGCTGCGGCCCTCGCGCAGAGAGCGCATGGCGGCGTCAATCTCGCGCTCCACATAGGCGAGGCCCCCGGCGTGCCAGGCCGCCGTGGTCTCGGCGCAGTCCGCCGGGTCGAGGGGGCCCTGGGCCGCCGCTTGGTCGCAGTCGAAGCAGCGCAGGCCGAACAGCGGGCCGCCCCCGGCGTGCCGGCTGCAGCGGCGCAGGCCGGCCTCGTCGTGAAAGTACCAGAGCGCCACCGGCAGCACCTCGGCGAGGCGGGCGGCCTGGGCGTGCCACAGCCGGCTCATGCCCGGCGCCCAGGCGAAGCCGACGAGGCCGTGGCACAGCTCATGGGCCGACCACTTGGGGCCGTGGCTGGGGTGCAGGCTGGCCACCCGGCGATCCAGCCGGAAGGTGCGGAACTTCGTCTCGCGGAGCTGCCCGCGCTGCCAGCCGGGGGCCGCGGGGTCGGCGGGGTGCAGGCCGAGGTCGGGGCGGCCGAGGGGCTCGTGCTGCTCGGGCAGCGGCAGCTCGAAGCGGTGCTCAAAATGGCTGAAAAACAACCCGTTGGCGATGGCCGCCTCGCCGACGCGCGCGGCCGCGGGGCTGCGTCGCAGCTCGACCCAGGGGACCCCAGTGGGGTGAAGCTCAGTCAAAGGCACCTCCGGGGCCCCAATAGCCGCCGGAGCTCCCCCGGGAAAGGCGCCCTCAGCGCGCGACGAGGTTGCCGCCGAGGCCGATGTAGGCGTCCTGGGCGCCGAGGGTATCGACCGTCACCGAGCCGAGGCCGTAGCCGGAGATGTCGGGGATCGGGATCTCCGACAGGGCGTCGGTGAGGGTGGGCAGCAGCAGGGGCACCAGCAGCTCCAGCAGGGCCTCGGTGTCCCGCGCGCCGACCGTGCCCGAGTCCGGGATGACCACGTCGAAGCGCAGATCCATGTCGCCGAGCACGATCTCGAGGGCGGTGGCGTCGGCGTTGGGCACGGTGTCCATGTCGATGAAGGCCGAGAAGTACACCTGGATCATCTCGTTGCCCGCGACCGCCGGCCCATTGTAGAGCGTCAGCCGCATGTCGCCGAGCTGCAGCTCGCCTTCGACGCCGGCGCCCACCGGCACCGCGACCGGCGGGAGCAGCGCTTCGAGGCCGATGTTCAGCTCGGTGAGGCCCGGCAGCAGGGCGGAGAGGTCCGCGGCGTCGAGGCCGAGCGCGGCGCCGCTGAGCTGCATGTCGAGCAGGCCGCCGCCCCAGAAGGCCATCAAGGCCTGGTTGAAGAAGTCCAGGTTGATGCCGAGCCAGGTGCCGCGGCTGCGGTCCCAGGTGCTGACCGCGTCGCCAAAGGCCAAGCTGCCGAGCGCGCCCGAGCCCTTGGTCCAGCGGTCCGGGACCACGGTGGTCTCTAGGCCCAGGCTGAGCCCGGTGCTGTCCACCACAATGCTGTCAGGCACGGCGTTGACCACGTAGGTGCGCCCGCCCACCGGCAGCGGGATGCTCAGCGCGAGGTCCTGGAGGTTGTCCTCCACGAGGCCCGGGACCTGCGCCGCCACCGCGTCCTCGATGGCCGACAGCACATAGCCCTCGATGGTCGAGGAGATGGTCGAGGCGAGCCCGAAGAAGTTGAGCACGTCGTAGAGCGTGCCCGACATGTCGAAATTGAAGTTGGTGGCGGTGGCGGCGACGCTGCTCACCGGCGCCACGATGTTGTGCGCGGAGTTGACCGAGGGGAGCATGTCCACGACCACCCGCAGCCGGTCGGCGGTGATGTCGCCGCTGCCGGAGTAGTTCACGCCGGCGAGCTTGCCCGAGGCCGTCCACTCCATCGCGATGTCGTCCACCAGCATGATCCCGCGGAGCACGCCGCCGGTGCGCGGGTCGAGGTCGAGGCTGGTGGCGCCGATGGTGGGGTTCCGCACCCGAAGGGTCACCGAGTACCAGGTGACGCAGACGCCGAGCGTACAGCTCGTGCTGCTGCGGGTCAGCACCGGGTTGGGGATCAGCGCCGTGATGTCGGTGGCGTTGATCAGGCCCTCGCCGGCGTCCTCGAGCGTATCGAAGCCGCCCACGCCCTCGTGGATCCGCACCAAAAAGCCGTCGCTGACGCCCGTCCCCCACGGGACGAAGGTGCCGGCCAGCACCGCCCGGGTGTCGATGGTCACGTTGCCGTCGCCGTCGGTGGCGGTGGTCTCGACGATGTTGACGCCAGGCACGTAGGTCTCGGCCCGGCTGAAGCTGCCGTCGGCCGCGGGGCTGGCCGCGGCGCCGTTGACCGTCAGCGCGCTCACGCCCGACAGCTCATCCTCGACGGTGCCGCGCACGGTGCCCGACAGGCCGTTGTTCCAGCCGCCCCGCGCCGGCGAGGTGATGGTGAGGTCGGGGCCGGTCGAGTCCACGTAGATGGGCCCCAGCTCGTCGCTGAGGCCGGTGCCGTCCACGTCCACCCGCACCGTGTAGGCGCCCTCTTCGTAGAAGGTGATGTTGCGGTAGCTCAGCGCGGCGTCGCCCGGCGCGTAGGTGGGGCCGGAGAGCGACAGGGTCCAGGGCGCGGGCACGGGGTTGCCGAAGGCGTCCGTGACGGCCACCGCGGCGGTGGTGGTCTCAAAAAGTTCGGGGTGCTCGTCGCTGAGGCTCAGGGCCACCGCGGCGGGCGCGCCGCTCAAAATGACCACCACCTCGGTGTCGACGAGGCCGTCGAGCTCGGCGGTCAAGGTGTAGGCCCCGGGGCTCGTGCCGCTGAGGGCCCCGTCCCCGACGCTGAGGCCGGCCCGGTCGGCGGAGGGGCGCAGGGCGCCGGTGTCGATGGCGTTGCCGTAGGCGTCGGCGGCCACGAGGGTCCAGTCCACCCCGCCGCCGGCCGGGAAGGCGAGGTCGGACAGGGCCAGATCGACGGAGGAGACCGGGCCCGGCTCGACGAAAAGGGCCGCGCTGGCGGTGTAGGTCTCGCCTTCGTAGTCCACGGTGGCCGTCAGGGTGTGGGCGGCGGCGGCGGTGAGCACGAGGCCGCCATCGGGGGCCGGGCGCACCTCACCGGCGTCGCTGAGCGGCAAGTCGTCGAAGTCCACCGAGCTGCCGTCGCTGCGGCTGAGCACGAGGGTGTAGGGCACCGGCTCGCCGGCCACCGCCCGGTCCGTGGCGAGGACCAGCGCCAGATCGGCGGTGATGACGGCCCCATCGGCCCCGTCTGCCGCCCCATCGGCGCCGTCGCCGCCCTGCACGTCGTCGTCCTTGGGTTCGGCCTTGTCGCCGTTGCACCCGGCCGAGAGCGCGGCCGCGAGGGGGAGCAGCGCGAACAGGCCCGCGGCGCGGCGCATGGCGAAGGGGCCAGCCTGCAGACCGGAGGACAACAGCGGAGCGGGGGCGGCGGGACCGAGCATCGAAGCTCCAACGGCAGGCAAAGGACAGGGCGCGGGGACCGCGGGGCGCACGCGGTGGGCGCCGCTCATCCTACCGGGGGCCAGCCCGACTGGCGACGCGGCCGACCGAGGACCTGGGCCCGCGGGGACGGGCGCCCGCGCGGGGCGAGCGACCGACGGCTTGGGCACATATACTGACCGGCGAGCCCGACCGGCCCGCCCCGAGGAGCCCCGTTGATGACGCGCCAAGCCTGCACCCGCATCGCCCAGAGTGGCCTGCTCATCAGCATCCTGGCGCTCCACGCCGCCGAGGCCCAAGCGGCCGCCCCCGGCGACCCGGTGCCCGAGGCGCTGGCCGTCCACTTGAGCCGCGGCGGCCTCGACCACATCGGCGACGCCCTTCAGGCGGTGATCCCGCCCACCATCGAGGTCCTCGCGAGCAGCGGGAGCCTGGAGTGCGCGGCCGGCGACGCCCGCCCCCTGAGCTGGTCGCTGGAGCCGCTCGACTTCCAGATCAGCGTGGACGACGTCGTCATCGACCCGAGCACCGGCGAGCTGCTCGTCACCCTCTACGCCACCCTCAACACGAGCACGAGCACGCTGAGCACCTCGGGCGACTGCAGCGTGCTGACCGACCTCTCCGACACCTGCACCGTCGATCTGCCCACCACCGCGCTGGAGATCAACTTCGGGCTCGCGATCACCGAGTCTGCCGGTCGGTTCCGGGCGACGGCCCGCCCGGCCTCGCTGAGCATCTCGCCGGTCGGCAACCCGCTGTCGGACTGCACCCTGGCCAGCGCCATCGGCACGATGCTCGGCCAGGATCCGCTCATCATCAGTGATCTGCTCGCCGAGGCCATCGAGCCCAGCCTGGATGCGCTCGGCCCGAGCCTGGAGACGGGGGTGGAGGACACCCTCAACAGCCTCCAGATCAGCACCAGCATCACCCTGCTGGACGCCGAGCTCGGCCTGGAGATCAGCCCGACCCTGCTCGAGCTCAGCGAGCGGGGCCTCGTGCTCGGCCTCGGCGCCACCGTCACGCCCGACGCGCTGAGCGACTGCGTGGACAGCAGCGGCGGCTCGAGCCTCAGCGGCGGCGGCTGGCCGGAGCTCAGCGAGACCGCCGGCGACACCACCCTCCCCTACGACGCCGGCCTGCTGCTCGGCGCCGACTTCCTCGACCACACCCTCTACACCGCCTGGGCCACCGGCGTGCTCTGCCTCGACGCCGGCTCTTTGCTCGGCGCCATCGCCGCCGACGGCCTCACCACCGACTTCATCGGCGGCCTCATCGGCGACGACTTCGAGGCCCTGTTCCCCCCGGGCGGGCAGGCCTGGCTCAACATCCAGGCCACCGAGCCGCCCACCGCCCGGTTCACCGCCGACAACCCGCCGCTGCACGTTGATCTCAAGGGCATGGAGGTGGAGCTGTTCGCGGTGCTCGACCACCGCAAGGTCCGGGTCTTCCAGAGCGCGGGCGAGGCCGACATCGGGCTCGATCTCCGGGTCGAGGAGGGCACCCTCACCACCGCCCTGGTGCTGCAAGACCCGGCGATCAACCTCGAGGAGACCTACACCGAGCTGCTGGGCCCGGGCTACAGCGAGGGCCTCGAGGCGCTGTTCGGCACCTTCCTCGGCGGCGTGATCCCCGCCGACATGCTGCCCACCATCGCCCTGCCCCTGCCCCTCGGCCTCGCCGTGGAGTCGCTGAGCTTCGTGCCCCAGGCCGAGGGCCGCTGGCAAGGCGCCCACGCCCGCCTGGACCTCAGCGGGGTGGAGCCGGCCGAGCTCGCCGGCTGCTCGCTCGACGGTTTTGGCTGCGACGGCGGCTCCGTGGGGGTGGAGCTCGACGTGAACGCCCTGCTCGGCTGCGACAGCGCCGCGACCGGCTGCGAGGACACTGCCTGCGCCACCGCCACCCCGGGCACGCGCCAACGGGCGGCCCGCGGGCGGGTGGCCTTGATCGGCCTGCTGGGGCTCGGCCTGCTGCTGCGCCGCCGCCGGGCCTGATCCGAGACTCCTGAGCCTTAGGCCGCCGAGCGGAGCTGCCGGGCCAGGCCCGCGAGCACCTGGGCGATCAAGGCGGGGGGCAGGTCCTCTTGGGAGGCGCCGATCTCCCGGCAGGCCTCGGGCATGCCGTTGACCACGCAGGTGTCGCCCCGCTGGGTGATCGTGCGCCCGCCCGACTGCCGGACGGCGGCGAGGCCCCGGGCGCCGTCGCGGCCCATGCCGGTGAGCACCACGCCCACCGCGGCCTCGCCGAACTGCCGCGCGGCGCTGCTGAGCAGCTTGTCGGCCGAGGGCACCATGTCGCCGTCGGCCACGGCGAGCAGCTTCACCTGGTCGCCTTCGATGACCATGTGGGCGTCGCCCGGCGCGACGTAGACCCGGCCCGCCACCAGCGGCATGGTGTCTTTGACGAGCACCACGTCATGTCCAGTGCCGCGGAGCCAGCCGGCGAGGCCCGCGTCAAAGCCCGCGAGGATGTGCTGGGCGATGACCACCGGCATCGGGAAGGGCGCCGGCATCGAGGCGAGCAGCTCGCGGAGCACCGGCGGTCCACCGGTGCTGCTGCCGATGGCGAGCACCCGGGGGCTGTGGCCGGCGCCGCGGGGGCCAGGGTGCGGGCTCGGCGCCGCGGCGGCGGGCCGGGGGGCCGGCGGGACGACGGCCGAGGGCAGCAGCGGGCTGAGCCGGGCGGCGTAGGGCTCGCGCGCCGGGCTCTGCGCGGAGTCCCCCGCTCGCTTGCGGCGGACCACCCGGGCCCGGGCCATCGTGCGGATCACGCTCATCAAGCGGGTGCGGAAGGCGGCCATCGAGTTCTGCCGGGGCTTCCCGAGCACCTCCACCGCGCCCACCTCAAAGCAGCGGGCGGCGTGGACCCGCTCCTCGTCGCTGATGAGCGAGCTGAGCACCACGATGGGGCAGGCGGCCGCGCTGTGCATGATCTCGTCCACCGCGCCAAAGCCGTCGAGGCGGGGCATCTCGAGGTCCATCAAAATGATGTCGGGGCGGAGCTGCTCCGCCATCTCCACGGCCTGCCGACCGTCTTCGGCGGCCCAGATGGCGGTGAACATGGGCTCGGCGGCCAAAATCCGGCCGAGCATCATCCGGAACGGGCCGGAGTCGTCGGCGATGAGGATGTTCATGGGCGCTCCAAGGGGCGGCAGGGGCGGCGGCTCGACCGGAGGAACGGCCGCGCGGGGGAGGAGCATGAGGCCGCGCAGGCCGGCGCGGGGCTCACTGGGCGGCCCCGAGCAGCTCGGTGATCGCCCGCAGGAAGGTCTGCTGGTTGAAGTCACGCTTGACGAGATAGCTGTCCACGCCAGCGTTCATGACGTTCTTCTTGGTGGTGTCGTCGTCCATGGTCGTGACCATGAGCACCGGCACGGTGCTAAAGCCGTGGCCGCGCAGGGCGCTGCAGAACTCCAAGCCGTTCATGTTCGGCATGTTGAAGTCGGTCACGACGAGGTCGAAGGTCTTGCCGGAGCGCAGGGCGTCCATGCCCCGGAGCCCGTCCTCGGCCATGGTCACCTCGTAGCCAGCGCCCTCGAGGATGCCGCGCTCCAGGGTGCGCATGGTCACAGAGTCGTCCACGATCAAGATCTTGCGGGCGCTCGACGCCTGGAGGTGCTGGTCTTCGGCGGCCTCCGAGGCGCGGCTGCGGGCGGTGACCGAGCCTTGGGTGACCTGCACGAACATGTTGGGGATGTCGAGCACCGGCAGGATCTCCGAGTCGGCGCCCACCGCCGCCCCCAAGATCAGCGGGTGGTCGGCGAAGGCCTGGGCCAGCGGCTTGATGAGCATCTCGACCGCGCCGACGATCTCATCGACCTCCAGCACCATGCGCTTGCTGCCGTGGCGCAGCACCACCGCCGGCCGGCGCGCCTGACGCTCCACCTCGGCGTCGCCGCTCACCCCGAGGATGTCGGAGAGGCGCACCACCGCGAGCGGATCGCCCTGCACGTGCACCACCGAGCGGCCCTCGACGGTGACCCGCTTGTCCTTCTCGACCCGCATCACCCGCTGCACGTTGAGGTAGGGCAGGCCCATGCGCGCCTTGCCCAACCGAACGACCATCCCTTGCGAGGTCGACGTGGTGATGGGCACTTCGAGGATGAAGGTGGCGCCCTGGCCCGGCCGGTTCTCCAGGGTGATGGTGCCGCCGATCGACCGGATCGTGTCGTTCACCACGTCCATGCCGATGCCGCGGCCGCTGATCTTGTCGGCCTGCTCCTGGGTGGAGAAGCCGGGCATGCAAATGACCTCCAGCAGGCCCGCCTCGTCGAGGGTGCGGCCCGGCTCGATGAGGCCCTTGGCGATGGCCTTGGCCGCCACGCGGGCCGGGTCCATGCCGCGCCCGTCGTCGCCCACGTGCAAGAACACCCGCTGGGCCTCAAAGCGCGCCTCCAAGCGCACCACCCCGCGCTCATCTTTGCCGAGCCGGCGCCGCTCTTCGGGGCTCTCAATGCCGTGCCCGATGCAATTGCGGACGAGGTGCACCAGGGGATCGCGCAGGCGGGTGAGCACCGCCCGGTCGATCTCCGCCCCGCGGGCCTCGACCTCCAGGCGGGCCTTCTTGTCCACCTCGCGGGCGGCCGAGCGCACCGTGGCGGCGAAGCCCTGCAAGAAGGGGTCCAGCGGCATCAGCTTGAGCGCGCGAATGCCGTCCTCCAAGTTGATCAGCGCCGATCGCGACTCGGCGTTGACCGCGTGGGAGCGGCGGGCGAGCTGGTAGGTTGCCTTGTAGCTGTCCTTGAGTTGGTTCCCAAAGCCACGCAGGGTGCCCCGCAGCTCGGCCCGGCGGTGGCTCGGGAGGTGCCGGCCGAGGTCCTCGAGGGTGGCCTGGAGCAGCCGCCACGATGAGACGATTCCCGCCGACTGCTCGCGGAACTCCACCATGTCGGCGGTCAGGGCCTGCGACTGCAGGTTTCCGACCAGCACCTCCGAGAAGAAGCTCTGCAGCGTATCGACGCGCTCCGGCTTGATCCGCAGCATCTCATCGCTGCCGCCGCCGCGCTTCTGGCCCTCGGCGGCCCTGCCGGCGGGCTCCGCGGCCGACCGATCGGCCACCGGAGCGCTCACCGGCGCGGGCGCGCTGACCGGGGCCGGGGCGGTCACCGGGTTGGGTCGGCGCTCGGCCGGGCTCGGGGCGGCAGCGGGGGCCGGGCCGCGGCCAGCGGCGAGCTCACCGGCGAACAGGCTGGCGAAATTGGCCTCGTCATCGGCCGGATCACCCCGCGGGGCCGGCACGGCGAAGACCTCGATCATGCCCTGCGGGGGCGGCGGCGGCGCCTCGGGCACGGCCTCGCCGGTGAGCAGGGCCTGCACCATGCCGGTGATGGCCTCGACGTCGGCGGCGAGCCCGTCGATGGCGGCGTCGTTGAACGGCGCCCGGCCCTCGGAGATGGCCTTGGCGCGGTCCTCGGTGGTGTGGGTGCGCTGCTCGATGCGCCGGGCCAGGGGGCCGTCCCCGAGGAAGCCCGCGGAGCCCTTCACGGTGTGAAGACCACGCAGCAGGGCGTTCCAGAGGGGTGCCCTGGCGTCGGGCGGCGCGCTGAGCATGCTGTTGAGGGCGCTCTCGGCCGCGCGGAGCAGCTCGGCCGCCTCTTCGGCGAAGGCCTCGACGATCTCGCGATCTTCACTGGACTCGAACATCGGAGCTCCGGTTGCGGCTTCCCGCCGCGCTGCTCCTCCATCGGCCCCGCGCGGCCGGGGCTGAGCCCGATCGTCGCGCCGCGTCGCTCAGCGTCGCTCAGCGTCGCTCGGCCTGAGAACAACGTAGGTCACAATGTTCAGGGCAAAAAACAACAAGGCCCCCGACGGGGCGGGGGCAGCGGGGCGCGCTGGGGCTCAGCGGGCGGCCATGGCCTGCGGGACCTCGAGATCAGCGACCTGGGCGGCCATCCCCTGGGCGAGCTTGGACAGCTCCGCCACCACCACCCGCACCTGCTCCATGCCCTGCGCCGTCGAGCGCACCGCGCCGTCGATGTTGACCATGGCGTCGGCCACCTGGGAGACGCCGGTGCCCTGCTGGCGGCTGGCGTTGGCGATGAGCCGGCTCGCGTCCACCGACTGGGCGATGACCCCGCCGAGCTCGCCCATGATCTGACCGCTGCGGGCCGCGAGGCGCTGGCCGTCGTCCACCTTGGCGATGCCGTCCTCGGTCGCCACCACCGCGGCGCCGGTGGCCTCGCGGATGTCCGACAGCAGCTGCCGCACCTGCCGGGTGGCCTGCTTGCTCTGCTCGGCGAGGTCCCGCATCTCGTTGGCGACCACCGAGAAGGACTTGCCGAACTCGCCGGCGCGGGCCGCCTCGATGCTGGCGTTGAGGGCCAACAGCTTGCTCTGCTCGGCGATCTCGTTGACCGTGGAGATGATGTTCCCGATCTGTTGGGTGTGATCGGACAGGGCCAAGATCTTCTCTTGGATCACCTGCACCCGGTCGCGGATGGCCTGCATGCCCTGAACGCTGGCCTCGACCACCTCGGCGCCCTGGGAGGTCGCCTCCATCGAGCGCTCGGCGGCCTGCAGCAGGCCTTGGCTCTGCTCCAGGGCCTGAGACGAGGTCTGGCGCAGCTCGGAGAGGGTGCTCGTCACCTCGGCGATGGCGCTGGCTTGGGAGTGGCTGGCCTCGCTCTGCACGTCGATGGCGCCGCTGAGGTTGCTGGTGCCGCGCTGCAGATCGCGGCTGCCGGCGCCGATCGAGCGCCCGAGCTTGGCGACCAGGGCCTCGGAGGCGGCCGACGAGGCGACGGAGTAGCGCTGCATGACCACGCCCATGTCGAACAGCATGCAGCGGGACAGGGCCGCGCCCACCGAACCGGCGAGGCGCTGATCCTCGGGGAAGGCGGCCGAGGCAAGGCCGAGCAGCTCCGCGCACAGGGTCGCGCAGGCGCCGATGTAGTGCTGCGGCGCGAGCCCCACCCGCACATGGGCGTCCCCGACCCGCTGGGCGAGCGCGTAGTGGGCGAGGTCCATCTGGCCGCTGAGCAAGGAGCGCAGGTAGCCCTCCCAGGCCCCCACCAGCCGCGCCCGCTGCTCGGCGGTGTGGAAGTATCCGCCCAACAACGGGTGGCTTTGGATGTGGGCCGAGAGCCGCTGCGCGAGCCCAGCCACCTCTCCGGCGGCCCGCTGCCCAAAGAGGGCGACCTGCGCGACAACAGCGTCATCTACGCCATAGAGCTGCAGGAGCTCAGCGCGCTCCGCGGCGGCGCCAGCGTCAAAAGAGGGTGCAGACACGGGGGCTCCAATGCGGCGCAGGTGGGCCGCGGTCATCCAACGGAGGCGCCTTCGGACCCCGAGGGCCGACCTTGAGCCGGCCGAGGGTGAGGCGCTCAGAGGCCCTTGAAGAAGGCCGGCGTGGAGAACAGGGCCTCGGTGCGGAGCAGCAGGGTGCCCTTGTCGACCACCCCCTGCACGCAGACCGCGCGCTCCCCGAGCGTGATGGGGGAGGGACGCACGCTGGCCTGACTGACCTCGCGCACGTCAATCACGTCCTTGGCCATCAGCCCGAGGCGCTGCTTGTCCCGCTCGACGATGAGCACCCAATTCGGCGCGTGCTCGTTTGCCACGCCCATGTAGCAGGCCAGATCGTGCAGGCTCAGCACCTCTCCCCGGTAGTAGAAGATGCCGGGCACGGTGGAGCGGGCGCCAGGGATGGGGCAAAAGCCCCGCAGCACGCGCACCTCCCGCAGATCGTCCAGCGGGATGGCGTAGTCGGAGCTACCGTGGGAGAAGAACAGCAGGCGCACCAGATCGCCGTCTTCATCGAGATCTTCACGGCGGGCATAGCGCGTGGCCCGCTGCTGCAAGATCTTGAGGCGGTTCGCCAGCGCGGCCTCCGCCTCCTCGGCCTCGCTCAGGGCTGGGCGCTCATCCGATGGCGAAGAGGTCTGAAGCATGCGGGTCCCTCACGAAGCGCAGCAGCGCGTCAACGGTGCGGCCAGCGGCGCAGCCCACGGCGCGGCCCGGCGGGAGGCCCTCCAGGGCGAGCCGGGCGCGCACCAGCCGCTGCTGGGCGTAGGGGCTGCGCTGACCTTGACGGAGCATCAGCGCGCCCACCAAGAGGTTCGGCACCGGGCCCTCGGGCTGGAGGAAAAGTGCGTGCCGGGCGTGAAGCGCGGCGAGCTCATTCATCCCAGCGGTGACCGCAGCGAAGGTGGCCAAGCACCGCAGCTCGGCGTTCATCGGATCGGCCTCCACCAGATCCGACAGCACCGCCACCGCCTCCTGGGCCTTGCCCGAGCCCATCAAGCTGCGCACCAGCTCAACGGTGTCGGGGCGGTCGTCCCCCAAGCCAGGGTCCCCCTCGGCGCGGTTCAGCGGGGTCGCGGGCGGCGGGGACGGGTTGCTTGACCGGGTCGAGGCCGCGGCGGGCTCGCGGGCGGGCCGCGGGGCGCGCTCCTCCCCGCCGACCACCGCCTGGCGGAGCTGGCTCCAGCGGGCGGCCGTGGCGGTGGAGCTCGTCGAGGACAGCGCGGGCGGCGTCTCTCTCGCGAAGGTGCTCGGGCGGGCAGCGGCGGCCGGCTGCCCGAGGGCGGCGGGGGCGGCGGCCCGCGCGGTGGGGCCGGTGGTGGGCACGACGACCCGGGTGGGGCTCAGCGAGGGCGCGTCGACGCTCCGACGAAAATAGCGCGCGCCACCGCAATCCACGACATCCAGGCCGCAGCCCGGCTCGGGCTGGGGGTCGGTGCTCGCCACGAACAGCACCCCGCCCGGCGCCAAGGCCGCGGCGAGGCCTTCGTAGACCCGACGCACGGCGTCCGGCCGGAAGTAGATGAGCACGTTTCGGCAGAAAATGACGTCCTGGTCGCCGGGGTAGGGCCGGTCCATCAGGTTGGCCACCGCGAAGCGCACGTGGCGGCGCAGCTCGGGATCGACCCGGTAGCTGTCGCCGGCCGACCACAGCCACTCCGCCACCTCCTCGGTCTGGACGCCGCGCAGCGACCAGCTTTTGTAGACGCCGACCTCGGCCTTCTTGACCGACTCGGCGTTGAAGTCCGAGCCGAAGATCTCAAAACGGCCGCCGAGCTTGGGGTGGGCGCGCAGGGTGGCCGCGAGGGTCCACACCTCCTCGCCGGTGGAGCAGGCGGCGCTCCACACCTTGAGGCTGCCGCGGCGGGCGAGGCCGGGCAGCTCGCCGACCACGGCGCTCAGCAGGTCAAACTGATCGCGGTGGCGCAAAAAGTGCGTCTCGCCGATCGACAGGTGCTGGCGCAGCAGGGCGTCGGCCCCGCCCGAGCGCACCACCGCCGGCTCGGGCAGCACCTCCAGCAGCCGCTCGATGAGGGCGCGGGGGTAGGAGCTGATGGCCATACCGAAGCGGTGGGAGATCACCTCATCGAGCACCAGCAGCTTTTCGATGGGCGTAGCGGCTGGGGCGGCCGAGGACGCGGGGGCGGTCGAAGGGCTGGACATGGGCTCACCGGCGGGAGGTGCGTTCTGCGGGGGCGGCGATCAGAGGACCGAGGTCGGCTCCAGCACCGGCAGCACGGCGTCGCCGAGCCGACCGAAGGTGGCGACCCGCCCACCGCCGATGCGCCGCACGGCCACCTGCTCGTCTGGGATCACGACCACGTCGATGACGTCGTCGACCACGAGGCCCAGGGGCTCGTCCCCGCAGCGGGCGACGAGGATGAGCTGATGGAGCTCCAGCTCGGAGGAGCCGGGCTCGACGACCGAGAAGATCGGGATCATCTCGCCCCGAAGGTTGAGCATGCCCCGGCAGCCGGCGCTGAAATTGGAGATGTCGGTGAGGGTCATGACCGGCACGACCTCGGAGATGTCCCGGATGCGCACCAACATCTCGCGCTCCTTGGCGCGGATGTGGATGAAGTGCCCGCCGATCGCCAGCGCAGCGCCGCCTGGGGCCGCCCGGCCGCCCTCCACGCTGTCCTCTTGAACCACCGCCATCACCGCTCCCTTGGACGACGCGCGGGCTTCGCCGCGGTCCTCCCCCTGGGCATCGGCACGGCGGCCCGCCGACTAAATGGGGCCGCGCGTCGCCGCGCCCATCCCCGTCGACCGCGCCCTGGAGTCCGCGCCCATGCCGAGGCCCCCCGCGCCGCAGCTCCCCCTGTTTGGCGCCGCCGCGCCCGAGGCCCCGGCCGGCCCCGCGCCCGCCCCCTGCCCGCCCGAGCTCTGGGCCCTGGCCGAGGCCCTGCCCGCCCGATTAACGATGGGCACGTCATCCTGGGGCTTCGCCGGCTGGCGGGGCCTGGTCTACGCCGCGGCCCACACGGAGGCCCACACGGACGCCCACACTGAAGCCGCGCTCAGCGCCGCCGGCCTCCCGGCCTACGCCGCCCACCCGCTGCTCCGGGCGGTGGGCCTCGATCGAACCCACTACAGCTTGGCCTCGGCCGAGGCGCTGCGGGCGCTGGGGGACGGGCTGCCCCCCGGCTTTCGCTTCTTGGTGAAGGCCCACGAGGACCTCACCCTGGCCCGCTTCCCGGCGCACCCCCGCTACGGCGCGCGGCGGGGGCTGCCCAACCCGCGCTTCTTGGACGCCGCCTGGGCCATCGATCAGGTGGTGGGGCCGGCGGTCGAGGGCCTCGGCCCGCGGCTCGGCTGCCTGCTGTTTCAGCTCGCGCCCCAGGAGCCGAGCGCCTTGGGCCCTGCGCTGGAGCAGCGTCTGCTGCGCTTTTTTCGCGCGCTGCCAGCCGGTCCGCCCTACGCGCTGGAGGTCCGCAACCGGGGCCTGCTGGGGCCCGCCCTGCGCGCGGCCCTCGACGAGGGCGGCGTCACGCCCTGCTTGTCGATCCACAGCGCCCTGCCGTCGATCGGCGCGCAGCTCCGGGCGATCGGCCGCGTGGACCAGCCGCTGTTCGTGCGCTGGATGCTCCAGCCGGGCCTCGACTATGAGGCCGCCAAGGGCCGCTACCACCCCTTCCACCGCCTCATCGACCCCCGGCCCGACCTGCGGGCCGAGCTCGCGCGCCTCGCGGTCGAGCGCCTCCGGGCCGACCAGGACGTGCTGGTGATCGTCAACAACAAGGCCGAGGGCAGCGCGCCCCTCTCCGTCCTCGGCCTCGCCGAGCGGATCGCCGAGCGCCTGCGCGCCAAGGACCCGCCGGCCTGAGCGATCGGGCGCCCGGTGAAAAATTCCGGCCCCGCGCTTGCCGCCAGCGGGGGCCGCGCTAACCGGCGCGGGAGGTGAGTGAGCGCTCACTTACCCTCCAGGCGGCCCATGCGACCCCGGCTCCTCAGCGACGACCAGATCCTCGACGGCGCCCGGGGCTGCTTTTTGCAGCACGGGCCGGCCATCTCCACGGCCCACATCGCCGCCGAGCTCGGCCTGTCTCAGGCCACGCTGTTCAAGCGCTTCGGCACCAAAGATGAGCTGATGCTCAAGGCGCTGCTGCCGCGGGGCGACGAGCCGCTCTTTGCCCTGCTGGACGCCGGTCCCGATGAGCGGCCGGTGGCCGAGCAGCTCGAGGCCCTCGGCACCACCTGCCTCGACATGCTGTTCCGGGTCATCCCCTGCATGATGACCTTGCGGGCCGCCAGCGAGCGCGCCGCCCACAACGCCATGCGCGACCCGAGCAGCGGCCCCCTCCGGGTGCAGTCGGCCCTGCTCGGCTGGATCGTGCGGGCCCAAGCGCGCGGGATGCTCCGCCCTGTCGCCCCGCGCATCCTGATGAGCGCCCTGCTGGGCGCCCTCCGCAACCGCACCTTCACCACGCACCTCACCGGCGCCGCCCGGGACGAGGCCGAAGAGCGCCTCTTTGTGCGTGATCTGGTTCAACTCTTGCTCGACGGCGCGGGGCCGCTGCCCGCCCCTCGGCCCGCCCCGCCGCCGTCTGCCCCCGAAGCCTCCGCCCTGGAGACCGAATGACCGCGCCCCCTCGGCCGCGCCCCCCGCGCGCCGCACCCCGCCCGCGGCTCGCCCGCCGCCTCGCGCCGTGGCTGCTGCCCTTGGCCTTTTGGGCGGGCCCGGCCTGGGCCGACGGCCGCGCGCAGGCCCTCGCCTTGCTGGAGGGCACGCCCCGGTTCAGCCAGGGGGACCCGAGCCCGCCCGCCAACGCCCCCTGGTGGGACACGATCCCCGACCCGGCCCTGCAGCAGCTCATCCAGCAGGCGTTGAGCGAAAACAACGACCTGCTCGCCAGTTGGTCGCGCGTCGAGCAGGCCCGGGCCCGCACGGTCACCGGCCGCGCCGCCCTGCTGCCGGTGGTCACCTTCGACGCCTCGGCCACCGCCGCGCCGCGCGACTCCTTGGGCTTTCAGTTCGGCCTCAACCGCAGCACGCCCACGGTCCCCGGGGCCGCCACCGAGCCCGCGGCCGAAGAGGAGCCGAGCGAGCTGTTCTGGAACGGCTCGGCGAAGTTCAACGCCACGTGGAACATCGACCTATGGGGCAGGAACATCAATACTTTTGTCGCGAGTCGGCACGACAAGGCCGCCGCTGAGGGCGACCGGGACGCCGCCGCCATCGCGCTGGCCACCAACGTCGCCGCCGCTTGGTACGACGTGGTGCTGGCCCAGGCCCGCCTCAGCCTGCTGCGCCGCCAGGTCGAGGTCAACGAGCGCATGCTGGAGCTGGTGCAGCTCCGCTATGAGGGCGCCCAGACCAGCGGCCTGGACGTGCTTCAGCAGCGGCAGCAGCTCGCGAGCGCCCAGGCCCTGGTGCCGGCGGTGGAGCAAGGGGTGCAGCGCAGCCAGGCCCGCCTCGCCCTGCTGCTCGGCCGCGACCCCACCACCGCGAGCGCCGACCTGCGCCCCGGCGACGCCCTCCCCGAGCTGCCCCCCGCGCCCAGCCTCGGCAAGCCCGCCGACCTGCTGCGCACCCGGCCGGAGCTCGTGACCGCCATCGCCCAGGCCGACGCCGCGACCGCCCGCAAAAAGAGCGCCACCAAGGTGCTGTTGCCCACGGTCGGCCTCAACGCCAACGCCGGCTGGCAGGGCAATGACATCAGCGAGGAGTGGACCAGCCAAGAGGTCTGGGGCTTCGGCGGCAGCGTGTCGGTGCCCCTGTTCGCCGGCGGCCGCAACCTCGGCGGCATCGGCGACAGCCGCGCCGGGGAGGCCATCGCCACCCACACCCTGCGCCAGCGGGTGCTCAGCGCGGTGCAGGAGGTCGAGGACGCCCTGCTCGCCGAGCAGCAGGCCACCGCTGAGCTCAAGGCGCTCACCAGCCTCACCGAGGCCGCCCAGCTCGCGTTTGAAGACAGCCGGGACCGCTACGGCCGGGGCCTCGTGAACTATACGACCGTGCTCCAGGCCCTGACCGTCTACCAGAGCGCCGAGCTGCAGGCGCTCAACGCCCGCCGCAGCCTGATCGGCGCCCGCATCAACCTCCACGACGCGCTCGGCGGCGCTTGGCCTCAGGCCCTGCGCGTCGCCCCCGAGGAACCCCGATGAGCCCCGCTGCTGGACCCCACGCCCCCGCCTCGGTCACCCCTGAAGAGCTGCCTGACGCGCCCTTCGGCGATGTCGGCGAGCCCGAGCCGCTGCCCGCGCAGGCGGCGCCCCCGCCGCCCCGCTTCGCCCTGCGGGCCCTCCTGCCCTTCGCCATCGTCGGCGGCGGCTTCGCGCTGACCGCGGCGCTGTTCGCGAGCAGCGGCGAGGCCGAGCAGGGCGCGCCCGAGGTGATCAAGCTGCCCGTCGAGATCATCGCGCTGGACAGCGCAGACGCCAACGCCGTGGTCACCGGCACCGGCGCGGTGCTGCCCGCCCAGCAGATCGTGGTGGTGCCGGAGGTGCCCGGCCGGGTCGATTGGGTCAGCGACCAGCTCCTGCCCGGCGGCCGGCTCAGCCAAGGCGACGCCTTCGCGCAGATCGACCGCGCCAACTACGGCGTGGCGCTGGCGGCGGAGACCACCAAGCTGCAGCAGGCCCAGCTCGAGCTCGAGCTGGAGCGCGGCCGCGGCGAGGTGGCCAAGCGCGAGTGGGCCCTGCTCGGCGAAAAAGACGGCCAGGCCGCTGCACAACAGGCCGACGCCCAGCTCGCCCTGCGCCACCCCAACCTCAAGATCGCCGAGCTGAGCGTGCAGGCCGCCGAGGTGGCCCGCGACAAGGCCCGGCTCGACCTCCGCCGCACCACGCTCAGCGCGCCGTTCAACGCGCTGGTGGTCAGCGAGGCCGTGGACGTGGGCCAAGTGGTCGGCGCCCAGAGCCAGGTCGCCACCCTCATCGGCACCGACCGCTTCTGGGTGCAGGCCAGCCTGCCCTTCGACCGCCTCAGCGTGATCGACGTGCCCGGCGTGGCCCGCCCGGACGGCAGCCTGCCCGAGATCGGCGCGGTGGCCGAGATCATCCAGACCCTGCCCGACGGCAGCCGCTCGGTGCGCAAGGGGCAGGTCATCAGCCGCAGCGGCCAGCTCGACAGCCAGACCCGCAGCGCCACCGTGATGATCGCCGTGGAGAAGCCGCTCGACCCCGGCCCAGGCGAGCAGCCGCTGTACGCCGGCGCCTTCGTCGATGTGCGCATCACCGGGCGGCCGGTGCTGGGCGCCTTCCGCCTGCCGCGCGAGGCGCTCCGCAACGGAGACACCGTCTGGGTCGTTGATCCCGACGAGAAGCTGCAGCGGCGCACCGTCAGCCTCGCCTGGTCCTTGCCCGAGGAGGTGATGGTCAACGGCGGCCTTCAGCCGGGCGACCGGGTGGTGGTCAGCGCCCTGAGCGCCCCCATCGTCGGCCAGCCGGTGGTCGTGCAGCCCGCCGCGGCCGAGGAGGGCTGAGATGAGCGCGCACCCACCGCCCATTGACCACGACGCCGCCGAGGAGTCCGCCCTGCCCAAGCGCGCGACCCGCGGCCCGATCTCGTGGATGGCCCGAAACAGCGTCGCCGCGAACCTGGCGATGTTCGTGATCTTCGTCGGGGGCATCCTCGGCCTCTCGAACATGAAGCAGGAGGTCTTCCCGGAATTCACGCCGGAGATCGTGAGCATCACCGTGCCCTACCCCGGCGCGAGCCCCGAAGAGGTGGAGCAGGGCATCGTGCTCGCCGTCGAAGAGGCGGTGCGCGGCGTCGATGACGTCAAGCGCATCACCGCGAGCGCCAACGAGGGCGTGGGCTCGGTCACCGTCGAGCTCAACAACGGGGCCGACCTCGACCGGGCGCTCAACGACGTGAAGGCCTCGGTGGACCGGGTGAGCACCTTCCCCGAGGACGCCGAGCAGCCCATCG
Organism: Deltaproteobacteria bacterium; assembly: GCA_947462115.1. Lineage (GTDB taxonomy): Bacteria > Myxococcota_A > UBA796 > UBA796 > UBA2385 > JAEUKK01. The sequence continues at coordinate 23,823 of CANHON010000005.1, forward strand.
TCTCGCTGGCCAGCCGCAAGCGCGACGTGATCAGCGTCATCATCGCGGGCGACCAGGACCTCGCGAGCCTGCACGCGCTGGCCGAGGGGGCCCGCGACCGCCTGCTCGACACGCCGGAGATCAGCCAGGTCGAGCTGTTCGGCGTGCCGCCGCTCGAGGTCAGCATCGAGCTGCGCCGCGAGACCATCGAGGGCCTCGGCCTGTCGCTCGACAACGTCGCCCAGCAGATCACCGCCGCCAGCCTGGAGCTGCCCGGCGGCGAGGTCGAGACCGCTGGCGGCGAGCTGCTCGTGCGGACCACCGACCGCAAGCGCACCGCCGATGACTTCGCCGACATCGTGCTGCGCGGCACCGCTGGCGGCGCCACCCTGCGCCTCGCCGACGTGGCCTTGATCACCGACGGCTACCAAGACAACGACCTGGCCTTCTACTACAACGGCCAGCGCGCGGTGAAGGTCACGGCCTACCGCATCGGCAAGGAGACTCCTTCAGCGGTCAGCGACGCGGCCAAGGGGGTCGCCGCCAAGCTCGACGCCGAGCTGCCCGACACGGTCACGGTCGCGACCTGGAAGGACGACTCGGAGATCCTGGAGGCGCGCATCGCGCTGCTCCTGAGCAACGCCTGGCAGGGCCTTCTGGTGGTCTTCATCTGCCTCGCGCTGTTCTTGGACCTGCGCCTCGCCTTCTGGATCGCGCTCGGCATCCCGACCAGCTTCGCCGGCGTGTTCTTGCTCGGCCCGCTCATGGGCATCAGCATCAACATGGTGTCGCTGTTCGCGCTGATCATCGTGCTCGGCATCGTTGTGGACGACGCCATCGTCATCGGCGAGAACATCTTCGAGAAGATCGAGCGGGGCGTGCCGCGGCTCCAGGCCTGCATCGAGGGCACCCAAGAGATGGCGGTGCCGGTGGTCTTCTCGGTGCTCACCACCATCGCCGCCTTCTCGCCGCTGCTCATCGTGCCCGGCTTCATCGGCCGCATCTTCGGGGTGGTGCCGCTGGTCGTCATCGCGGTGCTCACCTTCTCGCTGCTGGAGGGCTTCTTCGTGCTGCCCTCCCACCTGCGGCACGCGCCGGGCAGCCCGCGCGGCGCGGTGGGGCGGGCGGTGGCGGCGGCCTTCGCGGCGGCCGACAAGCCTCGGGCCTTCATCTCCGTGCGCCTCGAGCGCTTCATCCGCAGCACCTACCGGCCCCTGCTCCAGGTGCTGGTGCGCTGGCGCTACGCCACGGTGGCCGCAGCCTTCGCGCTGTTCTTGCTGTCGGTCGGGCTCATCGGCGGCCGGGTGCTGAGCTTCACCTTCTTCCCCAAGCTCGAGGGGAACCAGGTCACGGCCAGCGCCCGCCTGCCCTATGGCGCGCCGCTGGAGGACACCGAGGCCGTGCGCCGCGCCCTCGAGAGCGGCCTGGAGCAGACCATTCAGGCCACCGCCGACCAGTACACGGGGGGCGACCGGTCCAAGGTGGTGCGCGGCGTGCTCACCCAGGTGGGCCAGGGTTTTGGCGGCTTCGGCGGCGTGCCCGGCGAGACCGGCTCGCACATCCTGGCCATCGAGGTCAACCTCGTGACCGCCGAGCAGCGCACCTTCGGGTCCAAGGCGTTCAGCGACGACTGGGCGGGCCGCTCGCCGACCTTCGCCGGCGTGGACGCGCTGACCTTCAACTCCAACACCGGCCCGGGCGGCAGCGTCGCGATCGACGTGCAGCTCAGCCACGCCGACACCGCGGTGCTCGGGGAGGCGAGCGCCGAGCTCGCCCAGACCCTGCGCGGCTATGACGACCTGCGCGACATTGACAACACCTTCGCCTCGGGCAAGCCCCAGCTCGACTTCACGCTCATGCCCAACGCCCGCACGCTGGGCCTGACCAGCGCCGACGTGGCCCGCCAGCTCCGCGCCAGCTTCTTCGGCGCCGAGGCCCTGCGCGAGCAGCGGGGCCGCAACGAGATGAAGGTGATGGTGCGGCTGCCGAAGGATCAGCGCAGCAGCGAGCACGACATCGAGCGCCTGCGGGTGCGCACGCCGGGCGGCGGCTTCGCCACCTTGGGCAGCGTCGCCCAGTTCGAGCGCGGCCGCGCGCCGACCAGCATCAAGCGCGAGAGCGGCGTCCGCATCGTCAATGTCAAGGCCGACCTCAAAAAGAGCGTGAAGTCGAACCAAGCGGTGGTGGCCGCGGTGACGAAGGAGGTGATCCCCGCCTTGCGCGCCAAGTACCCGGGCCTCGACGCCGAGCTGGTGGGCAACTCCCGCGACCAAGCGGAGTCTTTGGCCAGCCTGCGAAAGACCTACCTCGTGGCCTTCTTCGTCATCTATGCGCTGCTGGCCATCCCGTTCAAGAGCTACATCCAGCCGATGACCATCATGATGAGCATCCCCATCGGCTTCTTTGGCTCGGTGGTGGGCCACCTGCTGCATGGCTACGATCTGAGCATCATCAGCATCATGGGGATCATCGCCTGCAGCGGCGTCTCGGTCAACGACAGCCTCGTGCTCGTGGACGCCGCCAACCAGCTGCGGCGCGAGGAGGGGCTCAGCCCCCTGCAGGCGGTCATCGACGCCGGCGCCCGCCGCATGCGGCCGATCTTGTTGACCTCGCTCACGACCTTCTTTGGGCTGTGGCCGATCATCCTCGAGACCAGCGTGCAGGCGCGCTTCCTCATCCCGATGGCGATCAGCCTCGCCTATGGCGTGGCCATCGCCACCTTCGGCGCGCTGCTCGTGGTGCCGGCCCTCTACATCATCGTGGAGGACCTCAAGGGCATCCCCGCGGCGGTGGGCCGGCTGATGCGGCGGGGGTCGGGCGGAGACGTGGCCTTGACCAAGTAGGCGCCCGGGGGCGTTGCGGGGGCGGGAGCCCCCGCCCCCAAAGGCCCTTGGACGAGAATGTCGTCCTATGGCACCTCTTTGATGCCGGCCCGGGCGAAGGTCACGTGCTCCCACTGGCCGATGCTCGGGCCGCCGGCCACGGCCACCAGCTCCTCGACCTGCAGGGCCGCCCCGTCCCACCACAGGCGGAAAAGTCCGGTGCCGGTGTGGCCCTCTTGGGTGAGCAGGATGTCACCGCCCATGCCCACGAGCTCGGCGCCGCTGATGCCGAGCATGCGGCTGGTGCCGAAGTTCACGCCGAAGAAGTTCTCGCCGTTCCACGCCATATCGACGTCCTCGACGCGCACGCCGAGGTTGTAGCTCTCGACCGTGCCGTCCGGCGAGAAGGCATAGAGCAGGCCCTCGTTCTCGGCGCCGGCGATGGCCTTGCCGGCGAGGGGGCCGTAGCGCAGCGGGGCGTCCGGCACGGTGATCAGGCCCTCGAGGTGCACGCCGCCGAGGTTGGTGATGAGGCTCGGCACGCCGGCGCTGGTGACCCGCCAGACCTGGCCGAGGGTGGTGGCCACGACGAGGTCGCCGCCCCAGGCGCCGGTGGGGTCCACGTAGAGGCTGCCGCGCATCAAGCCGTTGTTGTCGCCGGGGAGCTCCACCCAGGGGTTCTGCACCGTGCTGCCGTCGGCGCTGACCCGCACGATCTGGCCGTCGAGGCCGTTGCCGACGAACAGCTCGCCGAGCGCGAAGCCGCCGACGTTGCCGCTGCGGGCGGTGGCGATCTTGACCTCGTCGGTGAGGCCGCTCATGGAGGAGAAGACCGCGTGATTGCCGTCGGCATCGACGGTCTCGAGCACCGACGGGCTGCCGGTGGGGTAGTTCACCGACATCACCACCCGGCCGGTGGCCTCGTGAAAGTCGATGCCCACCGGCTGGTTGAAGGGCGTGGAGATGGCCACGAAGTTCACCGGCCCGAGGCGGCCGTCGTTGCGGGGGTCCCGCCAGTTGGGCACCCCGTCGCCATCGGCGTCGGTGGCGCCGTCCCGCTGGTCGGGCACGCTGTCGGCGTCGGCGTCGAGGTCCCGGTAGTCGGGGACACCGTCGCTGTCGGTGTCGACGACGCCCCCCGCGCCGTCGGGGCCCTCCTCGCGGTCGAGCAGGCCGTCGCCGTCGCTGTCGCCGTCGCGGAAGTCCGGGGTGCCGTCGCCGTCGGTGTCGGCGAGGCCGCCGCGGCCGTCGGGGCCCTCCTCCGCGTCCAAAATACCGTCGTTGTCGCTGTCGAGGTCGAGGTGGTCCGCGCTGCCGTCAAAATCGGTGTCCCGGGCGCTGCCGTCGGCGCCGAGGTCCTCGACGGCGTCGGAGAGGCCGTCCCCGTCGCTGTCTTCCTCGCCGCCGCCGTCGGCGACCCCGCTGCCATCGGCGGCGTCGGCCGCGCCCCCGTCCGCCGGCGGCGCGCTGTCGGGGGTGGCGCCGTCGCCCGCCGCCGCCCCATCCCCGGCCGCCGGGGCGGAGTCCGCGAGCTTGAGCGGGTTTTGGGCGCAGGCCCCGAGCAGGAGCAGCAGGGCCGTGCGCGGCGAGCGGGGATGGGGCATGGGGAGGGCTCCGCGGGGGGTGCAGCAGGACGGAGCCACAGTTTGCAGCGAGGTCAAGCACAAGTCCAGGGCCGCGCGCTGTGGTCGTGACCAGACGGGCCTATGACCCGCCCGTGACACACCCGACAGGGGCCCTCGTTACCACCGCGGCCCCTCGATCCTGCCTCCCCCTGGAGCCCCCATGCGCGGGAACGCCCCGACCCTCGCCCTGCTGCCCGGCAGCGCCACGCCCGCCTTCGACGCCGCGGGCCTCGCCGGGCTCACCGCCCGCTTCCGCGAGCCCACCTGCATCGTGCAAGACCCCGAGAGCGGCGCCGTGGGCGCGGCCGTCGGCGGCACGATGGGCATGATCTCCCCCGGAGAGGCGGGCTGGCCGGTGCTCGCGAGCCTCGCGCCGCTCTACCCGGAGTGGCTGGGCGACCGCGGCTTCAACGAGGCCCACGGCACCCGCTTCGCCTACATGCAGGGCGCCATGGCCAACGGCATCGCCACCACGCGCATGGTGCGGGCCATGGGCGAGGCGGGCTTCCTCGGCATGTTCGGGGCCGCCGGGCTGGGGTTTGACCGGGTCAAGGCCGCCGTCGAGGAGCTGAGCGGCGCGCTCGGCGACCGCTACGCCTGGGGCTGCAACCTCATCCACAGCCCGCACGAGCCCGAGCTCGAGGCCGCCGTGGCCGACCTCTACATCCGCGCCGGCGTGCGCCGGGTGAGCGCCGCGGCCTTCATGAAGCTCACGCCGAGCATCGTGCGCTACGCCGCCGCCGGCCTGCGCCGCGGGCCCAACGGCGAGATCATTCGCGAGCGCGCTGTTTTCGCGAAGATCAGCCGGCCCGAGGTCGCCCGCCGCTTCATCGAGCCCGCGCCCGACAGCATCCTGCGCGGCCTCGTCGAGCAGGGCCTGCTGACCGAGCAAGAGGCCGCCCTCGCCCGCCTCGTGCCGGTGGCCGAGGACATCATCTGCGAGTCCGACAGCGGCGGCCACACCGACAACCGGCCCCTCGGCGCCCTG
>CANHON010000006.1 GCA_947462115.1 Deltaproteobacteria bacterium
CCGTTGAACATCAACTCGATGATGGACATGATGACCATCATCCTGGTGTTCCTCCTCAAGTCGTACTCGGCCGAGGACGTGTCCGTCGCCCCCAGCGATAACCTCTCGCTGCCCTTCTCCACGGCAGAGAAGGCCCCGAAGCTCGCGGTCAACTTGGTCGTCGAGAAGGGCGTGATCATCGTAGACGGCAAGCCCGTCCTGCAGCTCACCACCAAGGACGACCCCAGCAAGCCCGGGCAGACCATGCCCTCGCTGCCCGAAGAGGCTGTCACCGGCGGTCAGCTCATCTCTGCGCTCTTTGACGTGCTGCAGCAAAAAGCCGCAGACGCCAAGGCGCTGGGTGAGCGTGCCGGGAGCAACGCCGACATGGGCTTTAAGGGTCAGATCCTCCTGCAGGTGGACCGTGACATGCCCTTCAACGTCGTTCGAAGCGTCATGTACACCGCCGGTCAGGCCCAGTTCGGTGAGTTCAAGTTCGTCGTCGTCAAGCTCGGCGACTGATCGAAGCGGGTCCGGTCCTCGGAAGCCGCCGGTGACTCCGGCGGCTTTCTGTCTTTCACGGCGGCGGTGAAGCTCGGTTGGTCGACCCTCCAACCGTTCCGCGGCCGAGAACGGGCATGGCAGCCGTGATCGCTGGAACCTGTCTGAAGCATGCCAAAGGCGGGCGCCCGGCCGCGCGGCGTGCGATATTCTCAGCATCACTCCGTTCGGAGCACGACGTACATCAGGCAGCGCCAGCAGCAGGGCGTCGATGATCGGGGTCGGCAGATCCCCTGACGATTCCGGGCTACGGCCCACAAGTTCTGTGAACCAGATCCGATCTCTGAGGTCAGGAACCCAGGACACCTTGGGGCCCCGATCCCCCGATCGGGCCGGCGACGGGGTGGACTCAACCGCCCACGAGCGCCTGGGGCAGAGGAAGCAAACCCATGGCTGATTTGAACAAGGGACAGCAGCAGGTGGCCAAGGTCCTCCGCATCGGTGTGGTGCAGGGGCGCAAGGTCATCCATGAGCAGCTGATCAAGCCAGGTGAAGGCGTCACCGTCGGAGAGTCTCCGAAGAACACGGTCGTTTTCGAGCACCCGGGGCTCCCAAAGCGGCTCGCGCTCTTCGAGAACAAAGGCGGGAAGTACTTCCTCAGCTTCAACTCGGCGATGTCCGGGATGGTCGCGGCGGATGGCGATGCCATGAGCCTCGACGACCTGCGGACCCGGCCCGGCGCCACCGAAAAGGCGGGCGTTTGGCGGGTGCCGATCGAGTCGGGCTACCGCGGAAAGATCACGGTGGGCGACATCACCGTGCTCTTCCAGTTCGTCGCGGCGCCGCCCGAGCCCGCCAAGCAGGTCTCCTCGAAGGACTTCCGGCCGAAGCTGTTCGACCAGGACGACCACGCCTTCGTCGGCTTCCTCACGTTCTTCTCAGCGCTGGCGATCGTCATGTCGATCTACGCCGCGACCACCGAGCCGCCCGAGATCAAGTCGCTGGACGACATCCCCGATCGCTTCGTCAAGCTTGTCCTCCCCGACAAGAAGGAGGTGGAGATCGAAGAGCCGCCTCCGGTCGACGAAGACGCTCCCAAGATCGAGAAGGAGGACGGCGAGGTCAAGAAGGAGCAGCCCAAGGACGACAAGCCGCTCCCGAAGGCCCGCAACAAGGATGAGCAGCGCCAGAACGACGCGCTCAACGAGGAGCGTGCCCGGCAGTCGGCCCAGTCCCGCAGCGCGGTCCTCGCGATGCTCGGCACCACCGGCGTCAACAACAACGGCGGCGCCGTTGAGGACGTGTTCTCGGACAGCAGCGCCAAGCTCGGCAGCGTGGCGGACATGCTCGCCAGCGGCGCCTCCAGCGCGACCGCGGCCACTAGCAAAGACATCGGAATGCGCAACGGCACCGGAACCGGCCGCGGCGAAGACGGCTCGGTGGGCGGCATCGGCGAAGCTGGCTCCGGCGGTCCCGACGCACAGGTAGCCAAAGCGGCTGCGACCCCGGCCCGAAAGTCGTCCGCCAAGCTCGGCTCGATCTCCTCCAGCCCCGAGAACGGCGATCTCATCTCCTCGGCGGTGAAGAAGTACAGCAGCGGCGTAAAGAGCTGCTACGACCTGTCTTTGAAGGCGAACCCCAACCTCGCCGGCAAGATCACCGTGGACGTGGACATCAACGGCGGCCGCGTGACCACGGTCTCGCTGAGCAACAACACCACCAACGACGCCGCTTTCGGCGACTGCGTGGTGAAGAAGGTCCGCACCTGGCGCTTCGACCCCTCGGTCAGCGACTCCATCGCCTTGCCCTTCACGTTCAGCGCGAGCTGAGCCACCCGATGGGCGCGCAGAACGGTCGGCGGAGCTCCCGCCGGCCGTTCGTCTTTCAGCGGACAGGAAAGCGCTTGAAAGGTCGTTGGCGTTGACGCACCCCAGCCGGCACCGTAGCTTGAAGCCATGCACACCAGTGGAGGTCCCATGTCGCAGACGACTCGATTGATCCTCGGCGGAGCGGCGCTCGCGGCCTCCTTCAGCCTCACCGCCGACGCCGTGGCCCAGCAGGGCCCCCGCACCGTGGTCGAGTCCTCGGCGCTCACCACGCCGGAAGATCAGCTCCGCTTCGGCCGGGCCAGCGTGGACAAGCTGGTGGAGGCCGAGCGCCGCGTCGGCAAGCTCCAGGAGCAGGCGCAGAAGACCGCAGACGACGAGCAGATCCAGTGCGTCGCCAACGTCATGTCCACCGTGCAGGGCGTGCGTCAGGTCGGCGAGCTGCAGCTCGAGGGCCTCCGGGACGCGATCAGCGCCTCCGCCTCCGATCCCAACGCCTCGGCCACCGCCGAGCGGATCGTCCGCCTGATGGTGGTGCTCGACACCAAGGCCAGCGTTTTTGTGGCGCAGGCCGAGGCCTGCCTGGGCGAGGACGGCGTCAACAACAAGTCGAACTCCTCGGTCGAGTCGAACGCCAGCGCCCTGGCTGACGGCGGTGACACAAATCAGCTATTGGACCCCAACTCCTTGGTCGATGTAGAAGGCCCGGACATGAGCCCGCTCGACTGAATCGGCCCTGCGCTTGCGCCGGAGCCCCTGACAAGTGACGTTGAGCGCCCGTGCGGATCGGTCGCCGTACGCAGCTCCGATTGCCCCTACGCCCGGAACGGGGCGATCGCTGGATGGGAATGAGCCTCTTGAAATCATCGCTGAGCGCCCTGGTCACGGTCATCGCGCTCGCGCCGACTGTTGCCTTCGCTGGGCCAGGCGATCACATAAAGGTGGCCGGTGGGGAGCTGATCCCCGCGGTCAGCTTCAACACCACCTGGCGCTCGAACAACTATTTGACCCCTGGCGCCGCCTTCAGCTCCGAGGAGCGCTACCGCACGCTCCCGGGCGTCAGCTTGAGCGTGTCGCCATCGCTCAAGCTCAAGACCCGCAGCCGGTACTTGAACGTAGACGCCATGGCGATCTACGAGGCCCGGAAGTTCCTCAAGGAGGAGCTGACCAACCTCGACCGGTTCAACAACGTCAACCTCGGCATCCAAACCGTCATTTTGCCAGAGGCGGTCGTCGGCGCCAAGCTCAGCACCAACCTGCGGATCACCGGCCGGGAGAGCGAGGCCGTCAACTCCGATGACGCCTACCTCCAGCAGACCACCTCGAAGACCGCGGCCTCGGTCACCGTGCGGCCCGGCAGCAGCCTCGAGATCGACGTGGGCGGCACCTTCGACCTGCGGGACGTCAAGACGCCCCAGCCCCTCGACGGCACCAGCAGCTACAGCCTCAACTCCAGCCAAGGCTACGGCTTCTTGGGGAACCTCACCTGGAAGTTCTTCCCAAAAACCGCGCTCGTGGCCACGGTGGAGCGCAGCTACTTCGACTGGGAAAACAACACCACGGTGCTCTACGACCGGGCCGACGGCCCCGTAGACCCCAACCGCTTCCCCGGCGTGCTGCCCTTCGTGCTCGAAGAGGGCACGCAGGGCCTGCTCTACGTGCCGGACGGCAAGCTGTTCCGCGCAGAGGGCGGCATCCGCGGTCGCTTCACCGACAAGGTGATCATCGGGGCGGTGATCGGCGCCACCCGCATCATCTACGATGAGAAGCTCGACGGCAGCTTCACCAAAGAGGACCGCGCCAACGGCTGCGACGTGCCCACCCGGCGCACCAAGGCAACGGTGGCCGATGACCTGGTGGGTCTGCCCTGCACCCTCAGCGGCAACCTGGAGGTCGGCTACGACATCGCGAAGGATCAGCGTCTCGTGATCGGCTTCTTGCGCGAACACCAGGACGTCTTCTTCACGAACTACCTGTCGATGAACCGCTCCTACGTCACCTTCTCGGGGCGCATCGGCGACCGGGTCAAGCCGACGGTCGGGATGGAGCTCAACAACCAGGAGTACCACGGTCAAGTCGAGCGAACGGACCAATGGTTCCGCACCAAAGCCGACTTTTCCTTCCACACCGCGCCCTGGCTGGACGTGACGACGGGCCTCTGGTACACCGGTCGCCGCAGCGTTGACGGAGAGTTCGGCGAGGTCGAGTACGACGACATCAACGTCCACGCCGGGCTCATCTTCTCCTACTGAGCCGCCGGCGGTCGCCGCCGACCGGTCACCAGCCGCAGCGAGCCTCCAGCAGGCCCCTCAGAAGCGGGGGCTCCGCGCCCAACGGGCGGCGGTCGAGACGATGTCGTTGAGGTCGGCGAAGGCCGGACGCCAGCCCAGCTCGGCGCAGAGCCGCTGGGGATCGGCCCACAGCTCCGCCGGATCGCCCGCCCGTCGCCCCTCCGGGATCACCGGCACAGCCGCGCCCGTCGCCCGCTCCACGGCCGACAGCACCTCCCGGTTGCTCGATCCGCGGCCGGTGCCCACGTTCCACGCGTCGCCCGCGTCGCCGTCCATCAGGCGCTGGAGGCAGGCGATGTGCGCTGAGGCAAGATCAAGCACATGCACGTAGTCCCGGACGCAGGTGCCGTCGGGGGTCGGGTAGTCCTCGCCAAAAAGGCGCAGCGGCGGGCGCCGGCCGAGCGCGGCGTCGATGGCGAGGGGGATGAGGTGGGTCTCGGGCTGATGGGACTCCCCAAGGCTGCCGTCGGGCATCGCACCGGCGGCGTTGAAGTAGCGGAGAATGGCGACCTGTAGGCCCTCTTGAGCGCGCGCACCCTCCAGCACCTCTTCGGCCATCCGCTTGCTCTGCCCGTAGGGGCTCAGCGGCCGCTTGTCCTGCCGCTCGTCGAGGGGGCAGCGCTCGGGCTGGCCGTAGACCGCGCAGGTGCTGGAGAAGACGAGGCGTCGCACGCCCGCCTCCAGCATGGTCAGCGCGAGCGCCGCGGTCCCTCCGACGTTCGTATCGAAGTACCGAACGGGGTGCGCCACGCTCTCGCCGACGAGGGCCTTCGCCGCGAAGTGCATGACCGCGTCGGGTCGGCTGAGCGCCAAGGCGGTACGAAGGGCTCCGTGATCCCGGACATCGCCTCGGATCAACGGGACCTCCACCGCCGCGGCGTGCCCGGTGGAGAGGTCATCGAACACCACCACGTCCTTGCCGGCCGAGACCAAGGCGCGGACACAGTGGCTGCCGATGTAGCCGGCGCCGCCGACCACGAGCACTCGCTCCGCCATGTTCCTCGCCCCGCTCGGCCGCGCCTGCAGCCCCTTCAAGTGTTACATGAGCCGAGGCCGTGACGTGTCTCGGCCCACCCCAGCCTTCGCGCGCCCAAGCGGCCGCCAAAGCCAGCGCCTCCGCGGTCGGCGGCGCGCCCCGCCCACCGTAACCACGGGGGGACGGCGCTCGCCCCTGGCGAACGGCGGCTGAAATGGGTTGCGAGGCTGGTCAACGCGGGGCCCACCCGCAGGAGGCGCGGGTGGCGCAGGTTCCCAAAGCAAAGCCCAGCAAAAAGCCCGACTCCGCTCCCGCTGAGGCCCCAGCCAAAGCTGGAGGGCCGCGGCGCAGCGAAGGGCCGACCCGCCCCCGCCGCGCGGGCAACGGTGGGGGCGGCGCGGGGCCCGAGGGGCTGCAAAAGGCCCGCCCCATCGCTTTGCTCAGCCTGATGCTCTGCGGCGCTTACGCGACGGTGGCGCTGCTGTCGTACCACGCCGACGATCCCTCCTGGAGCGTCTCGAGCGGTCGCACCCCGCAGAACATCGCCGGCCCGCTCGGGGCGGTGGTGGCGGACGTGCTCCTCCACGCCTTCGGCCTCGTGGCTTGGTCGGTCGTCCCGATGACCGGCGTTTGTGCTTGGCTGTTGGCTGGCCGTCCCCTCGGTGGCTGGACCCGCCTGCTCGGGGGGCTGATCTTCGCCGTCGGCAGCATGATCGGCCTGACCCTGGTGTTCGGCAGCGCCTTCGACGCCGGCTACCCCAAGGGTGGCGCCATTGGGATCACCGCAGTTGAGCTGCTTCAGGCCGGCGTCGGTCCCGCCGGGAGCTGGTTCACCTTGCTCGGCCTCATCCTGCTCGGGTTGACGCTCCTCACCTCCCTCAACTGGCAGCGGGTCGCGGGCCGGGCGGTGGACGGCGTCGAAGCGGGGCTCCCGCGGGTGACCGGCGCGGGCCTCCGGCTCAGCCGCTCGGCCTTGTCGGGGGTGCGCAGCGCTGGCGGGGCGCTGGTCAGCCGGGCCACCGAGCGCGCGGCGCCAAACCTCGACGATCTTGATGAGGATGACGACGAGCTCGATAATCTCGACGAGGATCCTGGGGAGCGAACGGGCGCCGCAGCCCCGCCGCCGAGCCGGCCCGCGCGCAACGAGCCGCCCCCGAGCCCCAAGGCGCCGCCCGATGACGGCGGACCGCCGGCCGCGCTGCGCATCCGCAGCACCGACAAGGCCCCCGCCGCTGGTCGGCGGGTGGACGCCCGCCACGAGCCGCTCCCGGTCGGGCTCGCCTCCAACCGCCACGCCTCGGCGGGCCTCCGACCGGTCCGGATCGACATCCACCGCGAGCTCCCCGTCAGCACCTACGAAGAGCCGAGCCTCGGCCGACCCTCGCCGCCCACCGCCCGCCCGCCAGAGCTGAACACCGCCGCCGAAGGGGCCCAGCGGCCGGACCGCACGGCCGTGGCCGTCCGCAGCCTCGCCGAGGTCGAGTGGGAGCCGACGGGCATGCCCGCCGAGGCCGGGACCGCCGCCGACGGGGCGATCTGGGCCGGCCGAGCCCCACGGGAGGAGGCCCCCTCGGTGATGGAGGGCTTCGACCGGCCCCGCGCGGCGGTCCGGGCCCCGGAGCGGGCGGCCCCGGCGCTGGCGCCCGCTGCGCTTCGGCCGCCGGTTCGCCCGCCGCTGGCGCAGGACGAGGGGATGGAGGACGAGGGAGTGGAGGACGAGCTCACGCCCGCCAACGCCGCGCGGCCCGGCGGGGCAGCGTGGCCGGCGACCCGGCGCGCAGAGGCGCCCTATGACGAGCCCGCCTACGCAGCGCGCGACTTGGACGAGGAGGACGACCTCGACGAGGACGAGCTCGACGAGGACGAGCTCAACGGGCTCGACGACGACCAAGACGAAGACGAGGACGAGCAGGACGAAAACAGCGCGCCTCCGGTTGTTCAGCGGGCCCGTCCCGCCCTGCCCGGACCCGCGGGGGCCAAGCCCTCGGCCTCCCCGGCGCCGGCCCCGCCGGTGTCTTCCGCCCGCCCCCCGGCGGGCCGGCGCGACGAAGACGAAGAAGACGAGGAGCCAGAGGAGGCGGACGCGCCCGAGATCGTGGTCTCCCGCGCCCGGCCCGCGGGGGCGGTCGGTGTGGCCAGCGCCACCGCCGGCGCCACCTTCGCGCGCGCAGCGGTGACCCCGGGCGCGCTGGTCTCCGGCGGCGACGACGACGGCGGGGCGGTGATCGCCCACGTCGAGGCCTCCACCTTCGAGCTGCCGCACCTCGGCCTGCTCGACAAACACGAGCGGGTGGTCGCCCAGTTCGATGAAGAGGAGCTCCGGGCCCTCGCCGACACCCTGGAGGCCAAGCTCGGCGACTTTGGCGTGTCCGGCGACGTGACCGCCATCCGCCCCGGACCGGTCATCACCACCTTCGAGTACCTGCCGCAAGCCGGCATCAAGCTCTCCCGCATCGCCGCCCTCGAAGACGACATCGCGATGGCGCTCAAGGCCCTCCGCGTGCGGATCGTCGCGCCGATCCCGGGCAAGGGCGTCGTCGGCTTCGAGGTGCCCAACAAAAAGCGGCAGACCGTGTGGATCCGCGATCTGCTCGCCTCCGACACCTTCCGCAAGGACGAGCGCGCCTTGCCGATGTCGCTCGGCAAAAACGTCGAAGGCAAGCCAGAGGTCGCTGATCTCGCCAGCGCGCCCCACCTGCTGGTGGCCGGCACGACGGGCTCCGGCAAAAGCGTCGGCGTCAACGCGATGCTGCTGTCCATGCTCTACACGCGCACGCCCGACGAGCTCCGGATGATCTTGATCGACCCCAAGATGTTGGAGTTTGAGCTCTACCAAGACATCCCGCACCTGCTGCACCCGGTCGTCACCGACCCGAAGCTCGCCAGCGCCGCGCTCAAGTGGGCCTGCAACGAGATGGACGAGCGCTACCGCGTCCTCGCCCGTTGGCAGACCCGGAACATCGCGTCCTACAACGAGAAGGTGCGCCGAGAGATGGCGGACTGGACGCCGGCGAAGGCCCGCCGCTACGCGCCGAAGGAGTGGCCCGCCCTCGTACCGCCGCCGCCGCCCCGGACGCTCCCCTACATCGTCATCGTGATCGACGAGCTGGCCGACCTGATGATGGTCGCGGCCAAGGACGTGGAGGTGAGCATCGCTCGGCTCGCCCAGAAGGCGCGCGCCGCCGGCATCCACCTGATCGTCGCGACCCAGCGGCCCGAAAAGACCGTCGTGACCGGCATCATCAAGGCCAACATGCCGAGCCGGATCGCGTTTCAGGTGCGCAGCAAGCTCGACGGCCGGATCATCCTCGACCAGAGCGGCGCGGAGGCCCTGCTCGGCAAGGGCGACATGCTGTTCTTGCCGCCCGGGGTGGCCGAGCTCAAGCGCATCCACGGCCCCTTCGTGGACGACGAAGAGGTGCGCCGGGTGACCGACTTCTTGCGGGCCCAAGGGGCGCCGGTCTACGAAGCCGACATCCGGGTCGATGATCCCGACGGCGAGAGCGAGGAGGAGATCGAGTACGACGAGCTCTACGACCAGGCGGTCGCCTTCTTGGCCGAACAAGGCAAAGCCAGCACCTCCATGGTCCAGCGCCAGTTCAAGATCGGCTACAACCGCGCCGCGCGGATCATCGAGGTGATGGAGAAAGAGGGCTTGGTCGGGCCGGCCGACGGCGCGAAGGCCCGGAAGATGCTGGTCGGCCACCACGCGATGTGAGTCGTCACCGACGGGGCAGGCTCACCCCGAGGGCGGCAGGTTAGGCGCCCGAGCAGTCGACGCGAGGGACGACACGCCCTGGACATGGGTTCCTCCTCGCGTCCCACAAGCGCCCCCATCCGCGCCGCGGGGCCCCATCCGTCGCACCGGAGTCGCCCGTGCCGTCTCGTCAGCACCTTCGAAGCTTCGCGCTGACCCTCGCCCTGGCCTTCGCGCCGGCCACCTGGGTTGCGCCCAGCGCCCACGCGCAGGAGGCCCAAGAGCCCGAGACCGTGGGCGCGCTCGTTCAGGCGCTGGCCGCGACCTACAAGGACGTCACCAGCCTCCGCGCCGACTTCGTGCAGGTGGTGCGCTCGCCGGTCTCCGGGGAGCAGCGCCAGCGCGGCCGGGTGCAGGTCAAGAAGCCCCGCAAGGCTCGCTGGGAGTTCGTGAGCGAGCCCCAGAGCCAGTTCATCACCGACGGCAAGCAGATGTGGCTCTACACGCCGGCCTCGAAGCAGGTCATCGTGATGAACGACCTCTCCGCCGCAGGCAGCGCCGACTTGGGCGTGCTGCTCGATGATCTCAGCAAGCTCGACCAAAAGTTCAACCTGCGCCTGCTGGCCGGCGGCGGCGCGGACCGCGGTCGGTCCTACTTGGTCGAGGCCACGCCCAAGGACCCTGCGGCGAAATTCAAGAAGGTCGAGCTCGAGATCTCCCGCAAAAAGTTCATGCTCGACCGGGTGGTGATCACCGGCACGATGGGCGAGGTCACCGAGCTCGCCTTCACCGGGATCAAGCTCAACACTGCCATCCCCGACGCGGACTTTTCGTTCCAGACGCCGGCGGGCGTGCAGGTCATCTCTCCCAACGGAATGTGATGGGAGCGGGGCGCTCGCCCCGAGGCCCCGCCCGGAGATCGGCGTGACAGAGAAAGTGCACCTCATCAGCCTCGGCTGCCCCAAGAACCGCGTCGATAGCGAGGTCATGGTCGGCAAGCTGCAGCGCGGCCCCTTCGAGATGGTCGACCGTCCGGAAGACGCCGACGTCATCATCGTCAACACCTGCAGCTTCATCCAGCCGGCCACCGAGGAGAGCATCGACACGGTGCTCGAGATGTCCGGCTACAAGACCGCCGGCTCCTGCAAAAAGCTGGTGGTCACCGGCTGCATGGTGCAGCGCTACGGGGCCTCGCTCGAGAGTGAGCTGCCTGAGGTCGATCACTTCCTCGGCACCGGCGAGTACCACCGCATCGACGACGTGCTCACCGCCCGTGCTGGCGAGGCCCCGCGCAGCTACATCGACACGCCGCTCTACATTCACGACGAGCTGGCGCCGCGCATCAACTCCTGGATGCCCCACTCGGCCTACCTCAAGATCAGCGAGGGCTGCGACCACCGCTGCTCCTTCTGCATCATCCCCACCTTGCGCGGAAAGCTACGCAGCCGGCCGATCCAGAGCCTCGTGGCCGAAGCCGAGCGCCTCGTCGCGGGCGGCGTACGCGAGCTCAACCTCGTGAGCCAGGACTCCACGGCCTACGGGCGCGACCTCGGGGACGGCACCGACATCGGCGGCCTGATGCGGGCCCTGTGCAAGATCGAGGGCCTGGACTGGCTCCGCCTGCACTACGTCTACCCGCTCGGCGTGCCCGACTCGCTCCTGCAGGCGATCGCGGAAGAGCCCAAGATCGTCAAGTACTTGGACATCCCGCTGCAGCACGCCAGCGGCCCCATGCTCAAGGCCATGCGCCGCGGCGTGACCCGCGCCGGCCAAGAGCGCATCCTCGACCGCATCCGTCGGGCGGTCCCGGGCATCGTCGTCCGCACCACCTTCATCGTGGGCTTCCCCGGTGAGACCGAGGACGACTTCGCCGAGCTGATGGACTTTGTGCGCGCCCAGCGCTTCGAGCGGGTCGGGGTCTTCACCTACCACCCCGAAGACGGCACCCACGGCGCGACCTTGCCCGACCAGGTGCCCGAGGAGGTCCGCCTGGAGCGGCAGCGGGTGTTGATGCAGCTCCAGGCGGAGCTGTCGCGCGGCCTCAACGAGGCGCTGGTCGGCACCGAGCACGAGATCCTCATCGACGGCCCGAGCAAAGAGAACCCCACGGTCCTCACCGGTCGCCTGTCCACCCAAGCCCCGGACGTGGACGGGCACGTGTTTTTGGATGGTCCGCCGGCCGATGTGGCTGCGGGGCAGCTCCGGCGGGTGCGCATCACGCGCGCCAGCGAGTACGATCTGGTCGCCCGGGTCCTGCCCTGACCCATCGCTGAGCCCTCCGCTCAGAAGGAGCCCTGCATGAAGCGCCCCAACGCCCACCTGAGCTTCGCGTCGTTGCTGCTCGCCGCCGCCTGCGGTGGGGGCTCCACCGAGGCCATCAAAGAAGGCTTCAACGACACCTCGGTGGACGTGGACGAAGATCCACCGGTCATCGTCCACGCCGAGCTGGGGGCGCAGCAGTACCTCCAGGCCGTGCAGGTCGATTGCCAGGTGACCGATGAAGAGAGCGCGATCGGCCTGGTCAAGGTCTTCTACCGGGAGGCCACCCAGACCACGTGGAGCTCGCTCGAGCTGAGCCCCGGCGCCGACAACAACTTCACGGTGCAGATCCCAGGCGACCAGGTCGTCGGCAGCTCCATGAAGTACTACCTGACCGCCGAGGACATCGTCGGAAACAGCGTCGCCTTCCCGCCCGAAGGTGAGGCCGGCCCGCTGTCCTTCGCCGTCAGCGCCGACTGAACGCCCCGCCGCCCTTCCGCGGGCCAGGACCCCCGTGCCGCCCACCCCCTTGGCCGCAGCGTCCGTTAGCCTTGTCTTGCCCGCGTTCAACGAGGCAGCCAACCTAAGGGTTGGGCTCGCGGACGCGGTGCGGGTCATGGAGGCGCTCGGCCGCACCTTCGAGATCATCGTGGTGGACGATGGTTCCGCCGATGGCACCGCGGAGCTCGTCGGAGAGCACGGTCGGCTGGACCCGCGCGTTCGGCTCATCCGCCACAGCAAGAACTGCGGCTACGGCGCGGCCCTCCGCAGCGGCTTTCAGGCCGCCGCGCACGAGCTGGTCTTCTTCACCGACGCGGACCTTCAGTTCGACCTCGGGGAGCTTGGACCGCTGTTGGACCTCGCCTGCCACCACGACGTCGTCATCGGCTACCGGGCGCCGCGGCGCGACCCGTGGAACCGCCGCTTGAACGCCTGGGCCTGGGGGAAGCTGGTCAACCGAGCGTTCAGCCTGCAGGTCCGGGACGTCAACTGCGCGTTCAAGGTCTTCCACCGCGCCCTGCTGCAGTCCATCGAGCTTCGGGCGGAGGGGGCCTTCGTGAACACTGAGCTGCTCGCCGTTCTGCGAGCCCGGGGCTGCAGCATCCGCGAGGTGCCCGTGACCCACCGCCCTCGGGTGCACGGGGTCCAGACCGGCGCCAAGGCCGGCGTCGTGCTGCGGGCTTTCGTCGAGCTCATCCACCTGCGGGGGGCGCTGGTGGACACGGTCCCGGCCCGGGTCGCGAGCGCCGGGCTGCGGGCGGCGCTGAGCCGCTGAAGGCGCCCTAGTCCAGCTCCAGCTCGCCCAGATCCCGCGCCGGGGTCGCCGCTGGCGGCTGGGCGTCCGCACCCGCGCGCGCGGGGGGCGGAGGCGGCGCAGGCGGCGCCAGGGTCGTCTCTGCGCTGCCCGGGGCATCCAGCACCGGCGGGGGCGCGCGCAGCGGCGGCTCGAGGAGGCCCGCCACTTGGTCCGCCCGAGCGACCTCGGAGGGCAGGGCGAGCCGGTAGCCGGCCTCGTCCGCGAAGCGGGCGGCCCACTCCAAGACATCGCGCAGCTCACCGTTCTGCGCATCCACCACCAAGACCGCCGCCCGCTCCTCTGCGCAGCGTCGCTGGGCCTCGGCGAGCCCGGCCATCGGCTGCGCGGCGACAACGGCCGAGACGACGGCGTAGCCGCTCAACCCCTCGGCCGACGGCCGGGCGGTGCCGGAGACGAAAACGCCGAAGGGGAGGGGAGGCAGGCTGCTGGGGCTGGCCCCGAGCACGAGCACGCCCGAGGCCCACGGCACCGCCTGGAGGGCCGCGGCGCGATCCTCGGCGGTGCTGGACTCCGACCGCGGGAGCTCCATCAGCACCTCGTGCCCGGCCCGAACCCCGGCGCGGGCGATCCGCAGGGAGTGGGGACGGTAGGGCAGCACCGCCAAGCCCAGCGGGAACGGCGTCTCGATGAGGGCGCTGACGTCGCGATCCCCGAGGTTGTGCACGACGATGGACAGGAGGGGCCGCTCCCGCAGCCCGCCGGGGCGGTCCACCTGGATCAGCGGCCGAGGCGCCGGCTCGACCGCCACCTGCACCCGGAGGCCACCGGCCCCGTACAGCCGGAGCTCGGCCCCGATGGTTCCGACCGAGGTCGCGTGCGCCTCCCAGCCAGCCTCCCGGGCGCGCCGGACCAGCGGCCGCAGCTCTTCGACGGGGCTGGCGGACTCCGTGACCAACACAGCCTGCCACACGCCATCCTCGTGGCGGAGCCGCTGCAGCTGGAGCGAGGGCGGCAGGCCGCCCGGAAAAAGGCCCCGCGCCACCAGCTCGTCCTCGGGGGCGTCGCCTGGGGAGGCGTCCGGCGACGACCGCAGCCAACGCTCGAGCCGGTCCACCGACAGCCAGAGCGCGACGAGCAGCCCGAGCGCCGCCAGCGGCAGCGTCAGCGGGGGGCCGCGACGATCCGCCAAGCGGCCTCCAGCTGCGGATCGGCGCCCCGGCGCGCCCGCAGGTCGCCGGCCCGCGGGATGGGCGCGAGCTCCCAGTCCTCCGGCCCCGCCATCGCCTCAATGGCCGCCCGCAGGCCTTGGTCGGAGGGGGCGGCGCGCTCCGCCTCGGTCGCGGCCCGCAGCGCTGCGCCGCGCAGTCGGCGGGGACGATCGACCCGAAGGTCCGGGGCGACCCCCACGCCGTCTCGCACCTCTTCCCCGCCGGCGAGGGCATAGCGACCGACCGTGAGCTTGAGCGCGGCGCCGTCCTCGAAGGCGAAGACGTGCTGCACGCTGCCTTTGCCATAGCTGGGCGCGCCGACGATCTGGGCCCGACCCAGCCCGCGGAGGGCGCCCGCCGTCAGCTCCGCAGCGCTGGCGCTCATCTCGTCCACAATGACGACCAGCGGCTCGCTTCGGTCAGATGGCTCGGGGTGCGCCTCGTAGCGATCGAGCACCGCGCCCGCCCGATCTCGGGTCTCGAGCACAAGGCCGGAGTCGCAGAACAGGTCCACGAGACGGCCAGCCTCGTCCATCAACCCGCCGGGGTTGCCGCGCAGGTCCAGGATGAGCCCGCCGAGGGGCGCCTCGGCGTGCAGCCGCGCCAGCTCCTCGGCCACCCGGTCCGCAACCCCCCGCGAGAAGGCGTCGATGCGCACATAGGCCACCGCGCCGTCCCGCTCCACCCGCACCGGCACGTCAATGTAGGTGTCCCGGACCACCTCGACCCGACGGGGCGGGCCCTCGGCCGAGCGGACCTCCAGGCGAACGGCGGCGCCCCGGGCGCCCTCCAGGGCGGTCGCGGCCGCCGACAGGGCATCCGCGGCGAAGGCCTTGTCGTCAATGGCGAGCAGCACATCACCTTCGAGCAGGCCGCCGAGCTCCGCCGGACTCCCGGGCACCACCCGGTCGACCACCAGCCGGCCGTCTTGGGCCCGGAGCTCCAGCCCAACCCCGACCGCTTGACCCTCGGCGTGCTGGGCGAGCCAGCCCCGGCGCCCCGAGCGGATGTAGAGCGAGTGGCGATCGAGCTGCCCGACCATGCCCTCAATGGCGCTGTGGATGAGGTCTTCCCCGCTCGGGCTGTCGATGTGCCGCTCTTCGATCGTGGTCAAGACCCGCGCAAAAGTCGCCAACGAGGCGTAGGATCCCCGCCCAGCCGCCCAGGCGTCCAGCACCGCCGCGTAGCCCAACACGCCGGCCACGACAGCGCCGCCCACCGGCCAGAGCACCGCCCCCCAGCGCTTGAGTCGCCGAGCGATCAACGACGCTCCAGCCAAAGCATCGGATCTTGGGGGCTGTTGTTGTACCGAACCTGGAAGCTGAGCATGTACCCCTCCTCGTCGGTCAGGCCGGTGTTCCCGACGAGTCCCAGCACATCGCCCGCCCGGATCGGCGCGCCCGCCGACACCCGCAGGCTGCCGAGGTGGGCGTACAGGCTCACATAGGGTCCATGTTCCAAGACAACGGTCTGACCAAAGCCCCGGATGTACTCCGCCATCTGAACGCGGCCGGAGAAGACCGCGCGCACCGGCTCGCCGTGATCAGCGGCGATGTCCAAGCCTTGGCTGCTCATCGGCCGACCGCTGCTCGGGTCGGTGTAGGGACCGAAGCGGTGGATGACCCGCCCGTGAACCGGCCAGGGCAGCCGCCCGTAGGAATCTCGGAAGGTCCCAGTGGAACCGACACCAGCGTCGTGCCAGGCGTCTCCGCCTGCGCCCATCGCCGCCGGGTCGAAGGTGCCGAGCCGCTGGTCGAGATCACCGCGAGCGACGCCCACCTCAGCGACCGCGCGCATGGCCAGGTCCCGCTCGGAACGGACCTGCCGCAGCAGGTCGAGCCGGGCCTGCCGCTGGGCCCGCAGCGTCTCCTCTTGTGCCCGCAGCTCCACCTTGAGGTGCCCGATCTGCTCGATGTCCCGCTCCACCGCCGCCACGGCGGTCCGCACCCGCTCGGCAGACTGAGCGAAGGCGTTGAGCTGGTCGGCATCGGCCCGCACCAGCGCCAACATGTACCGACCCCTGCGCCGCAGCTCCAGCGGGTCCTGGGCCCCGAAGATCACCCGCGCCACGCCCTGCCGGTGCAGGCGGTAGAGGCCCCGGAGCCGCTCCTTGACGACCACCCGCAGCCCATCGAGGCGCTCCTCGGCTTGTTTGGCCTCGATCACGTGCCCGGCTCGCTCCTCGTCGAGCGCCTTCGCGCGGGTCTCCAGCTCGACCATCGCGGTGAGGGTTCGGCCGAGCTCCTGGTCGAACATCGCGAGCTGGTCGAGGATGCTGCCCTCCTCGGCCCGCGTCCGGTCGAGCGCGAGCCGCGGGTCGGGGGCCCCGCCGTAGGCCCCGAAGCCTTGGGCCCAGGCGCCGCTGGGGCTCCGCAGACAGACCGCGACAACGCACAGCATCCACAGCACCGCGAGCGCCCGTGCTGCGGGCCGCCACAGCGCCCTCGGCCTCACGGCGCCCTCGACAAGAAGCGCAGCACGGCCACCGTGGAGGCTCCCACCCCGAGGGTGACGCCGAGCGCCACGAGGCCGCCCAGCCACGGCCAGGGCAGCACCGCGATGTCCGCCCCGACGCCGAGCTGGAGCGCGCTCTCCAGGCGGCTCACCAAGACGGCGTGCAGACCCCAGAGCCCGCCGACCGCCAGGAGCGCGCCGAAAACACCCTGGACGAGGCCCTCAACGACAAAGGGTGAGATGATGAAGCTGCTTGAGGCGCCGACCAGCTTCTCGATCTCGATCTCCTCCCGCCGGGCGTACACGACCAAGTTGACTGTGTTTGTAACGACAAACAAAGCTGTAAATAGGACGAGGATCCCCATGATCGCCGACAAAAGGCGCAGCGTGTTGAGGAACTCGTTGAAGCGGGCCACCCAGTCCTGCCCCATGTCCACGTCGGTGAACTCATCGGGCGGGAGCAGGTCGGCGAAGCTGCCCGGCGGCGCCACCTCGCCGTCCCGCAGGGTGATCTCCAAGCTGGCCGGGAGCACGCCCGGCCCGAGCTCGGCCAGCGCGACCGCGACGCCCTCCACCCGCTCGATCAACCAGTCCTGGGCCTCCTCCTCGGAGATGTAGGTGACGGCCGCCACCCGGGGGTCCCGGCTGAGCCGCTCGCGGATCGCGAAGCGCCGCTGCTCGGGGACATCCGGCTGAAAGTAGGCCGACACATGGACGTCGCGCGTCCAAGAGCGCACCATCCGATGCAGGTTGTATTGGATCGAGAGGAAGACCCCCATCAACAGCAGCGCCGCAGCGATGACGCCCGTCGCCATGGAGTGCAGGTAGATGTCCTCGAGGAGCGATCGGGAGGCCCGCCTCAGGATGTGCGTACCAAAGCTCACGAGGCCTCCAAGCGACCGGCGCGGAAGCGCAGCAAGCGGTACGGGAAGCGCTGCATCAGCCCGGCGTCGTGGGTGGCGACCAGCACCGTCGTGCCGCGCAGGTTGACGGCCTGGAGCACCTCCATGACCTCGATGGCCATGGCCCCGTCGAGGTTGCCCGTCGGCTCATCCGCCAGGATCAACGCCGGATCATTGACGATGGCCCGGGCGATGGCGACCCGCTGCTGTTCGCCGCCCGACAAGGTCTGCGGTAGCTCGTCCCCGCGCCCCCTTAGGCCGACCACCGACAGGACGCCGGCCACCCGCCGGGCGATGACGTCGGAGGGCGTGCCGAGGACATCCAGCGCCAGGCCGATGTTCTCGTTGACCGTGCGCTTGGGGATGAGCTTGAAGTCTTGGAACACCACGCCCATGTGCCGGCGGAGGTGCGCGATGTCGCGGCCGTTCGCCTTGCCCATGTCCATGTTGTTCACCAACAGCTTGCCTTGGCTGGGGCGAACAAAGCCGTACAACATCTTGAGCAGGGTGCTTTTTCCAGCGCCGGACGGACCCGACACATAGCAGAACTCACCCTTGGTGATGTGCAGGGACACGTCGATCAGCGCGCCGATGCCATTGTAATCTTTGCTGACTCGATAGAGGCGAATCATGGGGTCGCCCCGAGCCCACGCTCGTCGAAGGCGGCGCCGTCTTCATCGCCCAGGTCGACCAGCTCCACCCCGCCGAGCGGCTGACCGAAGAAGCGGGCGCCGATGGCCTCGAAGCGCTCGACGTGGTCGGTCACCAAGTACCGGAGCTGCCCGCCGCTGGAGGCGTCGCGGAGGGCTCCGCGCGCGGCCAGGAGCGCCGCGGTGGCGTCCGCGGTCGCGCCCGCCGCGTCCACGAGCTGCACCCCCGGCAGCGCCTTGGCGATGGCCGCGGTCAGCAGCGGGTAGTGGGTGCACCCGAGGATCAGCGTGTCCGGGCCGCCGCGCAGCGAGGCGAGGTAGCGCTCGGCCGAGAGCTCGGCGATCTCGCCCTCGTTCCACCCTTCTTCGGCGAGGGCGACGAACAGCGGACAGGCCGCAGACCGTACCTGAACGGACGGCCGCTCCCGGAGCAGCGCCGCGGTGTAGGCGCCCCCGCGCACCGTCCCCTCGGTGCCGATGACGCCGACGACGCCATTTTGGGTCAGCGACAGGGCGCGGGCGACGCCAGGCTCGATGACGCCGAGCACGGGCAGCCCGAGCCGACCGCCCACCGCCTGCAGGCTCGGCAAGGCCCAGGTCGTGGCGGTGTTGCAAGCCACCACCAAGGCTTTGATCCCACGGCGAAACAGATGGCCGGCGACCCGGTGGGCGTAGCGCTGCACCGTCTGGCCGGACCGCGCGCCATAGGGCACGCGCGCCGTGTCGCCGAGGTAGAGCAGATCCTCGCCGGGGAGGCGCGCCGCCAAGGCCTTCATGACCGTGAGCCCGCCGACGCCCGAGTCAAAAACGCCGATGGGGAGGGTGCGCGCGAGGCACTGCCCGAGGCGGTCGGACTCCGGCGCTGGGCGCCCCCCTGGGGGCCCGGTCATCGGTGGAATAGGCACGATCGCTCACCCTCGCTGCTGACGTCCCGATAACACGTTGCCCCCCACCGGCGGCCCCGCTCCCCCCTCGCTGCCAGACATCCGATGGAGCAATCGCGTGCTTAGGCCTCCGGATCCAGCCGATCACCGCCCTGTCGTCGCCGTCTACGGCGGCTCGTTCAACCCCCCGCACCTCGGGCACGCCTTGGTGGCGACGGCGCTGCACCTGCGGGCCGACGTGGACGAGGTCTGGTGGGTCCCGGTGTACCAGCATGCCTTCCAAGACATCCAACCGAAGCGACTCGCCCCGTACCGCCGACGGGTGGCCTGGTGTGAGGCCCTCGCCCAGCGCCTCGGGCCGTGGGCGCAGGTGAGCCAAGCGGAGGCCGTCCTCCCGCCGCCCTCCTATACCATCGACACCCTTCGATACTTCAAATCTGAATATCCATTTAAACAGTTTCGTCTGGTCGTCGGTGCAGATGTGTTGAACGACACTGCCAGCTGGCGGAGCTGGGATCGCATCGAGGCGGAGTTCAGCCCCATCATCGTGGGCCGCCAAGGCTACACGCGGCCCCTGCCCGAGCCCAGCCTTGACTTCCCCGCCGTCTCGAGCACAGCGCTCCGGGCGGCGCTCCGGCGGGGTGCGCCGGTCGGCCACTGGCTGCCCGCGGTCGTCGAGACCGAGCTCCAGGCCAACGGCTTGCCCGACGAGTGGGGCGACGAAGGCTGATCGGCCGGAGCGGTCGCAGCGTTCGGTCGGCCCCGACCCCGCTCAGCGGTCGGGGAAGTAGAGCGACACGCCGCTGTTGGCCGGAGGTCCATCGCTGAGGCCGCCGACCATGAGCACGCTGGTGTCGCTGGGGTCCAAGGCCACCATCACCGAGGAGGCCGCCGAGCGGAGGCCCCCGTCTACTTGGGTGGGCCCGCAGGTGTAGCCGGCCTCGTCCGCCACGCTCAGCACCGAGGCCGGCACGAAGCGACTGACGCCCGTTCGAACGTTCAAGCGCTCCACGCAAGACACGGCGAGCTCGCCGTCCGGGAAGCCCGGCTGCTCCAGCCGGGTCACGCCGCCGACGATGAGCACCTCGTCGGCGCCCACTTCGACCACCGTGGCCAAGCCGCGGCCCAATCCCAAGGTGCCCACCACCGTCCAGTCGCTGGCGCCCGGCGCCAAGGACCAGACCCGGGCCTCAGCGAAGTAGCTCACGTCTCCGTCGGCCTCGGCCGGCGACAGCCCCCCGGCGAGCACCACGGAGCCATCCGATAGGGTGAGCATGGCGGGGTGGATCATGGGGACCGGCAGCTGAATGCCCGACTCGCTGCGGGGGACGTACTCGCCGCTGACGGTCAGCACGCCGCAGCCAGAGCCGGCGTAGTCTTCCGCGTCGTAAGCGTCGCCCGGGGCGTCAAAGGGCGCACCGCCGCACAGCAATACGCTGCCGTCTCGTCGGGCGGCGGCGCCGTGGAACAAGTAGGGCTCGTCCGAGACCCCGATCGACTCAAACTCCCGCGCGGTCGGATCATAGATGTAGATCCGGGTGTTTCCGGCGATCTGGTTGACCGAGGTGTCGCTCCGGCTCGTCCCGCCGCCGGAGAGCACCACCCGATCGTTGGCGTCGACCGTGGCGATGTGTTGGAACAACGGCGAGCCCATCTCCAGCTCCGCGACCACCGCGAGGGCGACCGGGTCGTAGATCGCGGCCTGCCGGGTTGCGTTGGGCGAGTCGAAGTAGTCGGTGGCGCCGCCCGCGATGAGCAGAAGCCCGGCGTCTGGGTGGTCTCCGACGAGCCGCGTGACCGTGTGGGCCGCGCGCGCGCCGCCCCCCGAGCCAGTGCCCGTCGACACCATGTCGGCCACCCGCGAGAACAGCAGACCACCGTTCACGTCGTTGAGGTCGAGCTGCCAGATGCCGTCGTCGGCGTCCTCGCCGGGCGAAGAGCCGCTCGTCGAGACACGCAGCGTGCCGCCGTAGAGTTGGAAGACCCCACCACCCAACGCGACGAGCCCGCCGGCGTGAACAGGGCGCTCGGAGCCCGTGGCGCTCGGCACCGGGTCGAGCCAGCCGACACTCCGTGACCGGCCCATGAAGATCGAGACCTCTTGGGGGCCGGTCTGCGCGGTGACCGGCGCGCTTCGCCCGACGGACACGAGGTTCCCGTCGGCGTCCAAGGCGCGGAGCGTGAGCACAGCGCCGTCGAGCGCCGGGAGGGCCTCGGCGAGCTGCCCGCCGCCGGCCGCGAGCTCCGCGAGGGAGAACGGCCCCAAAACCTCGCCGCCCTGGCTGATCTCGAGCTGGACCTCCGCCGCGATCGCGAACAAGTCCGGCTGGTTGGGCGGCAGCAGCGGCTTGAGCGTCAGCGCGTAGTCCGCGACGACGACGTCGCTCCCGTCCTCGGACCCGCCGGTGTCGCTCGGCGGGTCTGCCGGCGCCTTCTCGGGTGTGCAGGCCACCCCGGCCAGCGACACGAGGAGGGCCGCGCACCCGCGCACATCGAACGCAGGGGACCGCCTGAAAAGGTGGGCCATCGGGGAGCAGAAGAGCGTGGAGCGCGAGGGAGCAAGCATGGCGCAGGTTAGGCCTCCACCGACCGCGATGTCAAACCCCCCGCGGGGCCCCGCTCTCCGAGGGCGCGCTCAGACAAGGGATCTACGATGGGCCTCCCCGCTGCCGAACCGCCGCCCCGCGCTCCCCTCCGCCGCGCGCCGGCGCCGCTCCGCACGCCCGGCGTGGTGCACGGCTTCTCGACCCGCGTCGGCCCCGGCGGCGCCCCGCTCGACCTCCGCCCGAACAGCCCCCACGCCGACTGGGCCGCCCTCGCCGCGGCCCTCGGCGCAGCCCAGGCCCCGGTCGCCCGCTGCTCCCAGGTCCACGGCACCGCGCTCATCGAAGCCGAAGACGGCGGCATGATCGGCGAAGCAGACGCCATTTTCACCACGGCGACAGGCCTGCTGCTCTGCGTGCGGGTCGCCGACTGCACGCCGGTGCTGCTGGCCGGACCGGGCGTGGTCGCCGCCGTCCACGCTGGCTGGCGGGGCGCCGCGGCCGGCATTGTACCCAAGACCCTAGCGGCGCTGCAGGCCCGCGGCCTCACGGTCGAGGAGGCCGTCATCGGGCCGAGCATCTGCCTCGCTTGCTACGAGGTGGGAGAGGAGGTGGTCGAAGGCCTCGCCGCGAGCGGCGTGCCAGAGGCCGCTTTCGTCGACCGCAGCCGGGGACCGCGCCCGCATGTGGACGTGGCCGCGGTCGTGGCCGCGCAGCTTCACCGCGCGGGCGTGCCGGTCCAGCAGCGGCTCAGCGCCTGCAGCCGGTGTGATCCGGAGCTGCACAGCTACCGGCGCGACGGCGCTGCCTCGGGGCGCATGGGGGCCTTCATCGGTCGGCTGTTCTAATTCAGCACCGCACGACTGATACTTCAGCATTGTATTGTCAGTTCTACAGATCCGATGTGCGCCGACCGCCGTCGCCCCGGAGTCGGACCCTCCGCCGGATTGGCCAGCTCCACCCTCTCCTCTCCCCCGGCTCCCCGATGCCCTCCGCGAAACACACACCGCTCCTCCTGCTGGCCGCCGTCGCCTGCGCGGACCCGGTGCTGGACCCGCTCGGCGCCTCCTTGGAGGCCTGGCAAGCCGGGGTCGCGGCCATGGCTGCCGGCGATCCGGCCAGGGCCCAGCAGCAGTTTCAAGCCGCCCGGAGAAGCGACCCCGCGAGCCCCTCGCTCTGCGCCTGGGAGGCCCGGGCGGCGGCCGCGGGGGCCGATCCCGGCGGCGCCATGGCCATCCTCGACGCCTGCATCGACCCCAGCGCGCCCGCGCCGGTCCTGCTGCGCGAGCGGGCCTCGGCCTATGCGCGGAGCGGGGCCATCGACCGCGCTGCACGCGACCTTCAGGTGCTCATCCGGCTGGGGGCCGAGACGCCGCGGAGCCTCGGCGCCGACCCCGACCTCCAGGCGCTGGCCGATCACCCCAGCTACCCCGGCCTCGTGCTCACAGCGCAGCCAACCCTGGAGCCGGTGCTGGTCCCCAAGGCGGTGCTGGTGGGGGAGCGCTGGGCGATCGAGCTCGCCGCTGCAGATGCGCCCAGCCCGCTGAGCCTCGGCCTCGGCGCTGGCGATGGCCTCGCGCTGGAGTCCCTCATCGAAGACCAGCCGGATCCCTCCGACCCCATCGCCCCGTGGCGGCTCACGCTGCGCGGCCTCGCCCGCGCCGGCTCAACGGCGCCCCTCGGCCCGTTGAGCCTCGCCCTGGGCGATGGCCGCAGCGCAGCCACCCCGGCGATCAGCATGGCCCGGATGGCGCTCAGCCCAGACGGGGCCGCGCCCCCACCGAGCACTTGGCCCGGCAGCGTCCCGACGCCCTCCGCGGCCCGCGCGCTGGCGCCCCCGGGACAGCTCGGGCGCACCGGGGCCTGGCTGCTCATCGGCGGCGCGCCCGGCCAAGCGCCCACCGTCCAGCCCCCACCGGCCGTGTCGGTGCAGCTGGAGCTGCGCGCCGAAGGGCAGCCGGTCTACCTTGGGCTGGCGGTGCCCGCCGGGAGCCCAGGCGAAGCGACGGTCGGACGTGGCCCTGACGGCCAGCCGATCCGCCTCAGCCTGCCTTGATCCCCTGGGATCAGAGGGCGATCTGCTCACCCTTGAGCTCCAAGTTGAGCTGCACCATGTCCTGGTTGCGCCGCTGACCGAACAGCGCAAAGTAGGGCGTGACGCCGAATCGGGTCTGGGCAAAGCTCGCCCGGCCCCGAACCTCCAGACCGGCGGGCCCGAAGGTGCCCGTCAACGCGAAGGGGACCGCCGACACTACGCCGTGGATCTGCATCTTCCCGATGATCACCCACTGGCCCGCGCCCTTCTCGACGCAGCCGTCCACCGAGTACACGATGTCCGGGAAGGCCGCGGCGTGAAGCTGCTCCCGCGCCATCATGTGGGCGTTGATGAGCGCCCGATCCCCGTCGGAGAGCTCGCCCTCCACGCCGGCGCGCTTGCGGTCCTCCGCCCGGTCGGCCACCAGCCCGGCCACCGGGATGATCACCCGACCGGAGCAGACGCCGCTGCTGTCCCACACCAGCTCGCCGCTCCAGCCGGTCGCGACCACGACATGATCGTGGGAGCGGCCCGAGTTGTGCGTGAGCGGGTCTTCAAAAAGGAGGGCCTCGAGGCGGCTCGCCTCGGGGATCAACCGAAAGCGCACCGGCGCGGGCCCGCCGGTCAGCGGGTCCAGCGCAGCGCCGTTGGCCGCCATCGTCGCCTCGACATCGGAGGGGCTCGGCGCACCCAGGCCCTCGGCCGAGACCACCAAGCAGCCCGTCGCGACGAGGGCCCGGGCCCCGCGACCCAATCCACGCCGCGTCATTCGGGCACCGCGGGGCAGGCCGCTTCGCAGCCGAAGCTCGGGCCCAGCGTATTGCCGCTGAGGTCGAGCCCGTCGCAGCTGTCGATGGTGGGCGCGCCGTAGCACATCAGCCCGTAGGTCTCGTTGGCAGTGGAGGTGCCGAGCCCCATGGTGTAGGTGCCGCCGTTCACGGTGAGGCCGGAGCCCGCGCCCAAGTTGACGCCGCCCGCCATGCCGCTGAGGTTCAGGTTGTCCACGGTGAAGGCGCCGTACTCCATGCGCAGGCCGACGCTGGCGTTGGACACGGTGACCCCGTCGATGTCGGCCACGATGCCGCCGCCGGTCAGGCGGAGGCCCTCGGTCTGGCTGCCGTTGACGACGACGTCGGTCAGGCTGAGGTTGACCGTGCCCGAGGAGGGGGAGGCGACCGGGTTGTTGGTGACCTCGAGGGCGGCGTCTCGGCCGTTGTTGATGATCGAGACATCGTCGAGGATGACGTCCGTCACGCCATAGTAGGCGAACACATCGATGGCCGAAGCGGAGGAGTAGGCGGCGCTCTGGTTGATGTTCTCCATTTGAACGTTGGCCAACACGTAGCTGCCAGCAGCGCTGGTGTAGCTGCGCAGCGCGCCGCCCAACAGATCGCGGAACTCCACCGCCTCGAGCGACACGTTGCAGTCGCTGGCGTAGATCACGCCCGTCGCGCCCACCGACTCGGAGGTATAGACCAGCACGTCATCTTCGTAGTAGCTCATGGAGCTCGTGTAGGGCACGTTGTCGGAGAACGTGGAGTCCTCCACGTTCACGTTACCGCCGCTGCAATACACCGCCTCGGACGCGGCCCCGCGGAAGCTCGTCTCGCGCATCGTCAGCGTGCTGCTGAAGACCTGAAGGCCGTAGCCCAGGTAGTCGTCGAAGCTGTTGCTCACCATCGTCGCGTCGGTCTCGGAGAACACCACACCGGAGGTCCCGCGGGCGAACACGTTGTCGGTCAGCTCGACCCGCGACCCGCTGATGGCGTAGACGTCGATGCCCTGGAAGTCCTGGTACACGTACTTGGCGATGTAGTCGGTGTAGTCGTACTCGTACACCGTCTCGCCAGCCGTCTGCGCGTCGTGGAAGCTGCTGCCCACGACGGTCAGCCCCAGGCCCTCGTAGTCGGTGACGCTGGCAGACAGCGACTCTTTGCCCGGGCGGGAGAAGTCGCCCGCCTCGATGTCCATGGCGCCCCGGAAGTTCATCATGCCCGCGCACCAGTTGCCGGCCACCTCCAGCCCAACGGCGGTGACAACGCCCTGCACGTTGCTGATCCCGTAGCCCTCGTTGTCCAGCACGCTGCCACCGATCAGGGTCAGGGGGGCCTGGATGAGCAGCACGCCGCCCCGCTGATCCACGATGAGGCAGCGGTTCTCGCCCGTGTCCTCCACCTCCCGCTGGCCGCTGACGACCATGTTGGTGGCGGTGGTCGCGATCCCGGCGATGTAGATGCCGCGGCGACCGTTGTCGGTGAATTGGGTGTCTTCGATGACGGCCGCGCTCCCGGAGCTCGACAGGCCGGCGATCAGCGCGCCGCCGTCGTTGTAGCCGATGAACTGGCTCCCGATGATGCGGATGTCGTCGCTCACCAAGAAGGCCGCGAGGCCGAGGTAGCTCGCCGCTCCCGTGTCGTCGGCCACGCCCCAGGTCGCGTCATTGAGATCGACGGTCAGCGCCGGATCTCCGCTCACGACCGTCTCTTCAATCTGGATCGAGCTCGGGCCCTGCAGGTAGAGGCCATGGTAGGCGCCGTCGGTGATGGTGGTCCCCACGACGCTGGCCTCGCCCGACAGGCCGACCACGCCGTAGAGCGCGCCGGTCAGCGTCGAGGTCGCCAAGGACAGGTCGCCGTCCTCCGAGAATACGTTCACGAAGGCGTTGTTGGAGATGTCCGAGCCCTCGGCGGCGATGCGCGCCCCGCCGGTGCCGAACATGCCGTGCCCGTCGGCGATGTCGTCGGGGTTGCTCGGCAAGGTGCCGGTGATGGCGCAGTCAACAGCCGTCACGTCCGCCACGGCATCAGCGAAAATCCCGTACCCCACGTTGTCTGCGATGATCGAGGACTCGATGGTGACCACTGCGCCCTCGACGTTGAGGCCGCCGTAGCCGTTCCCCGAGAGCGTCGCCCCGCGGATGACCACCGAGCGGGCGCCCTGCACCTGGATGCCCCAGTTGCCCGCGCCCACGACCGAGACGTCCTCCAGCAGGACGTCGGCGGGCCCCTCGCCGCCAGCCCCTGCCGGTTCGACCGAGATGCCGCTGCGGAGGCTGTCGATCCGTAGGCCGCTCACGCTCGCGCCGTCGGCGGTGACGGTGAGGCCCACGGTGTTGGTGGGGGCGACAAGGCCGAAGCTGTCCGGGCCGGGCCCGACGATCTGCACCGCTTTGTTGACCACCACGGCCTCTTCGTGCCCCTCCTCCGCGCACAGCTCGATCACCGAGCCGGGCGAAGCGACCGCGATGGCATCGTTAATCCAGCGGTATCCTCCGGCCCCGTCGACCAGGATGCACCCCTCCTCGTACTCCACCCCACCGTCGCCGCCGCCATCGCCGCCGTCCCCGCTGATCCCGCCCGAGTCCTTGTCGGCGTCGGCGCCCCCCGCGCAGGCGCTGAGGCCCACGAGCAGCAGCAGGGGAGCGAGCGCGGCGCGCGCGGTGGGGGCGCGGCCCAAATCCGGGATCGGCAACAAGATGAGAGGCATGGATCGCACCGATTCCAATTGGAAGGGGAGGGTTGCGGGGGAGATGGGGAGGGCGGCGTAGCCGGGCGCCGAAGGCCAGGGCCCCCCGCGTCGCCGAAGCAGGACGGGCCGCCCCCCAACGAGATCTTTACTGTACCGCAGCGCTGGGTGAGCGGGCGGGCGGCCGTGATAGCTGGCCGACTTCGTCGCCCCAAAGGGCACCGTGCCCGCCGACGCCGCCCCCGCCCACCCCTAGAGAAGTGGCGCCGCCCTGCGCCCTCGGAGCCTTCGATGTCGAGCCCCACCGAGCAGTCCACCGCGGCCCTGCCGTCGCGCGCCGAGCTCCACGACCGGCTGGAGCGCTACAACGCCGAGGCCCTCGCTGGCGGCGGCGCAGACGCGACCCAGAAGCAGCACCAGCGGGGCAAGCTCACCGCCAGGGAGCGCATCGATCAGCTGCTCGACCCCGGGACCTTCCGCGAGCTCGATCGGTTTGTGGTGCACAGCAGCCACGACTTTGGGATGGCCGACAAGAAGGTGCTCGGGGACGGCGTCATCACCGGCTATGGGCGGGTGGAGGGGCGCCTCGTCTATGTGTTCGCCCAGGACTTCACGGTCTTCGGCGGCTCCCTGTCGGGCGCCTACGCCAAGAAGATCTGCAAGATCATGGACATGGCGGTCAAGAACGGCGCGCCGGTGATCGGCCTCAACGACTCGGGCGGCGCGCGGATCCAAGAGGGGGTCGAGAGCCTCGGAGGATACGCGGATATCTTCCTGCGGAATACCCTCGCGAGCGGCGTCGTGCCGCAGCTGAGCGCCATCCTCGGGCCCTGCGCCGGGGGCGCCGTCTATAGCCCGGCGATCACCGACTTCATCGTGATGGTGCAGAAGACCAGCTTCATGTTCATCACGGGCCCCGACGTCATCAAGACCGTGACGCACGAGGAGGTGACCAAGGACGAGCTCGGCGGCGCCGCGACCCACACCGAGAAGAGCGGCGTGGCGCACTTCGCCGTACCGGATGAAGCGGCGGCCCTCGCCACCCTCCGGGAGCTGCTCAGCTACATCCCGCAGAACAACCTGAGCGAGGCGCCGCGGGTCGAGACCAGCGACCCCCGGGACCGGCAGATCCCGGCCCTGGACGACCTTGTGCCGCTCAACCCCAACAAGCCGTATGACATCAAAGATTTGATCACCGCTGTCGGCGACGAAGGCCGATTCTTTGAGGTGCAGCCCGACTACGCCGCCAACCTCGTCATCGGCTTCTGCCGGCTCGGCGGCCGCAGCGTGGGCGTCGTCGCCAACCAGCCGGCGCACCTCGCCGGCGTGCTCGACATCGACGCCAGCGTCAAAGGCGCCCGCTTCGTCCGCTTCTGTGACGCCTTCAACATCCCCCTCTGGGTGATCGAGGACGTGCCGGGCTTCTTGCCCGGGGTGGCGCAGGAGGTCGGCGGCATCATCCGCCACGGCGCCAAGCTGCTCTACGCCTTCTGCGAAGCGACCGTGCCCAAGGTCACCCTCGTGACCCGGAAGGCCTACGGCGGCGCCTACTGCGTGATGAACTCCAAGCACATCCGGGCGGACTTCAACTTCGCGTGGCCCACGGCAGAGATTGCGGTGATGGGCAGCGACGGCGCGGTCAACATCATCTTCC
>CANHON010000007.1 GCA_947462115.1 Deltaproteobacteria bacterium
CCTCATAGGCGATCCAGCCCACCAGGAGCGCGTCTTCCCCGAGGAGCGCCCGGGCCTGCGCCGGCCAATCGGGGCCCTCGGCCACCGCGGGGCCGTCTCCCCAGGCCACCAAGGTGCCGTCCTCGCCGCAGTCGAAGATGGCCAGGGGCTCGGTGGGCGACAGGGCGTCGATGGCCGCCCGCAGCTGATCCGCCGTCGCGCGCATCCGGTCCTCCAGCTCGTCGCGGCGCCAGCCCTGGCGAGGGTTGGGCGGCGGCGCGCTTTTATCTTGAGCGTCGGCTCGCCGCTTGTGGTGTACTCCAGGGGTCTTGGGGCGCCCGTTGGGCCGCCCTCCGGTCCCTTGCGGATTGCACCGACGAACCTTAGGCTCGGCCCTCCCTGGACACCCGCGGGCATCGATGGACGTCCTCTGTTTTGACAACGATGCTCGGTGGATGGACCTCGCTCGGGGGGTGCTGTCCGCCTCTGGGCATCGGGTGGTTCCGGCCGCCGACCTCGCCACCTTGTCGCAGCTCGCCGCGCAGCCGGCGATCGGCGCGGTGCTGGTCAACCTCGATCTGCCGGGGGACACCGTGCCCCAGCTCGCGACGGCGCTGGCCTCGCGCGCCGGCGGAGCGCCCCTCGTGCTCGGCGCCACCCGCCGGCCTGCGCGGGATCCGAGCGTGGTGCGCCAGCTGGAGCCGCTGCCGGGGGCCGTCGTCATCCGGCACCCGGTCAGCCTCATCGATCTGTCGGATCTGCTGGGGCATCGGCGGCCCGCGCCGCCCGCGCCGGTCGCCGCGCCGGCCACCGCTGCCGCCAGCCGACCCTTCGCCGCAGCCCCGAGCCGACCCGGGGCAGGCGTCGGCGATGCCCGGGGAGGGCCCGCGCGTCGGGGCGCGCCCTTCGGCGATGGGGTGGATGCGCTCGCGAGCCTCGTGGCGCTCGGGGCCACGCACGAGGCGCCGGTCCGACGGAGCCCCGCGCCCCGCTCCAACGACAGCATCATCCCGGCGGGCGAGGGCCGCTTTGACGCGGCCAACGTGGAGGGCCTGCTGCGGGTCTGGCGGGGGCAGCGCTCCGCCGAGCTGCGGCTGCGCGGGACGGCCCAGGGGCGCGGGGTGCTGCTGCGGCGCGGCGGTCTCGTCGATCCGCGCGACCGCGATCAGCTCGTCCGCATGCTCCGGCAGGGCGATCTGTCGGCGGTGGACGTGGTGGTGGAGGACGGCCCCTCCGACCGCGCTGCGGTGGGCGCCCTGCTGTTCGAGGCGCTGAGCGACCCCGCCAACGTCGCCTTCGCGCAGCGCCACTTGGCCGACCGGCTCAGCGTCCTCGACTGGGAGACCGTCGCGGTCCTCCGGCTCCCCGGCGGCCTCCGCAGCCTGCTGAGCGGTCAAGGCGAGAAGCTCGGCGTGCTGTGCGGTCGCTACGCGCTGGCTGCAGACGAGATTAGCGTCGGGCTGTGCGCTTTGGTGCGCTTGGGCGCGGTGGCGCTCAGCCCGCCGGCCCCCGCGGCGGGCGCCCCCGAGGCGGCGGGCGTGGCGCTCGGGCCGCCCACCGTGAGCAGCGTGCGCCGGGCGCGATCCGAGGCGGGGTCGGGCTTGGATGAGACCTCGACCATCACCACCCTCGGGGGCCGCGCCGGCGCCCGCGGGGTTCGGGTGGACGGCGTCGACGTCGGCTCGGTGGAGCAGGTCCACCGGCGGCTGGAGCGCGAGCTCGATCGCCTCCGCGGCGCGCCCTCGAGCGTCGTGCTCGGGCTGCCGGCGGACGCGGACGCCGCGGCCATCGAGCAGATGTCCGAGCGGATGCTTCGTCGATATGCCGGCTTGGCGCAGGCGCCGGAGCTGCCGCCCGAGACCACGGCCCTCGCCACGGCGCTGGTGGGCCTGGTCCGAGACGCCGCGCGCGGGGCCAGCGTGCGGCAGGCCGGGAATGACGACCCAGCCGGCGATCGCGCGCTGCTCCGGGCCCGGAGCCTGCTCGAGCGGGGCGAATTCACCCAGGCCGACCGGATGTTGAGCGCCGCCCAGGAGCGCACGCCGACGGATCCCTCCGTACTGGCGCCGCTGGGCTGGGCCCGCGCAAACAACGCCGGGCGTCCGCCGGGCCAGCGCCTTCAGGACGGGCTGGAGCTGCTGTTGCTGGCGGAGCAGCTCGACCCCAACAGCATCGACGCCGCGCGATGGATCTGCAAGCTATTGATCCAGAAGAATGACTACCGGGGGGCGCTGCTGCGGGCCACCCGGGGGCTGCGTCGCGCGCCCACCGACGCCGAGCTGCGCGGCCTAGTCAGTGATCTCGAGCGTCGGCTGGCCGCGGCCCACTGATTGTGGGGCGCTGAAGCCGGCGCGCTGAACCCGGCGCGCGGCGGCCGCCATCGCCGGCCTGGCCGGCGGTCTCCCCGGCCAGCGCTGCCCTTGGGGCCGAGCCGAAAGCGGCCCGGCCGGGCGCTTCACTCGTTCATCATCTCGGGGTCGGGCTCAATTTCGATGTCGGGGTCCTCGCCCCCTTCGTTCTCGAAGGGCGGACCTTGCTCCTCCCCGTCCATGGGGCCGCCGCGGTCCATGGGCTCGGGGCCCTCTTCGAATTCGCGCACATCGCCCTCTGGGACGGCGCCTTCGCGCTGCTGGCGGAGGCGCTCGCGCCGCTCCTTGATCCGGTCCTTGCGGGCCTGCCGCCGCGCCTCGGCGTCGGGATCGAGCTCGATGTTGGGGCCGTCGTCCATGCCCTTGTCGACCCGCCGGTTGACCTCGCCCCCGAGCCCAGGCGGGCCGTCCTCGCCGGGGCCCGGGCGGTTGCGCGGACCCGGACCCGCGCCGATCCCGCCGCCGCCTTTGCCCTTGCTGCGGTCCTCGCGGCAGACCGGCGAGCTGACGCTGCCGGTGCACAAGAAGTGGTAGACGCCGTTCTCGTCTTTGGCGCCGCGGAGGTTCGGGAGCATGTTCGCCATCTGGCCGAGCTTCTCATCGAGCTCCACCGCGATCTCCACCCGCATGCGCCAGCGGGAGGGCTCGAGGCTGCCGAGGGTGATGTTCCCGGTGAAGGTGGCGTCCACGACGTCGCCTTCGAAGCGGCCCTGGGTGATCTCCGCCTTGTTGCCCTTGAGCTCCAGGGTGAGGCCGGCCTCCGAGAAGGTCACCGGCATCATGTCCATCCCGCTGACCGAGATGCGCGGCAGCGCGAGCTGGTCGAAGCGCAGGGTGACCGAGCCGCTGTGCTCGGCGCTCCGCCCTTTGGCCTCGCTGAGATCGACGTCCACGTCGATGTTGAGGAGGCCCGTCGCGTCGATCTCCCAGTCGTCGCCGGAGATGGGCACGAGGCTGAGGTCGAGGTCCTCGCCTTCGATGCTCACCGCGCGGCGCTCCCCGCCGGTGGCGATGCTCCCGCTCAGGTCGCCGCCGTACACGTCGGCGGCGAAGTCCACCTGCTGCTTGCCCAAGAGCATCGGGAGCAGCGCCATGCGCACCGAGGCCGTGGCGGCCCGCATGAAGGGGACGGCCTTCTTGGCGGCGTCCTCCGCGGGATCCTCGTCTTCGGCGTTCTTCACCCGGCGCCGCTTGGGCTTGGGCTTGGGCGACTGCACCTCAAACAAGGTGACGTCGGTGAGGGTCACGCCCGCGGGGAACCAAGGCCGCGCCCCCTCGGCCTCGAGCGCCCAGCCGCCGCCGCCGCGCTCCTGAAGCTCGTATTGGAGGCGGGTGATGAGGGCGTCGTCGGGGAAGTGAACCCACAGGCCGCCCACAAAACAAACGGAGCCGAGGAGCAGCGCGCCCCCAGCGATGGCGATGTTGCGGATCATCCGGGCTCCACGGTCGCGCTCGTCACGCTGTAGGCGGACACGTCCATCTCCACATCGAGGAGGACATCGCCTTCCTTTTTGCGGGTCTTGATCTTCATCCCCTTGATCTGTAGGGGATATCCCTGGGTCTCGGCGTGGTAGAGGAAGGCGTTGAGCTCGGCCTGCTGCAGCTGGCTCAGGCGCACCGAGAACAGCTTCTCTTCGAGGGTCCCGGTCACGCTGGTGCTGCGCTCCTTCACCTGCTCCAGCTTGTCCCCGACTTTGGCGCGCTGGGCGGCCTGCTCCAAGAAGGTGGACAGGCTCGTGCTGGCGTGCTGCTGGATGCGCGCCTCGATCTCGGCGGCGGCGACCCCGGCCTCCGCGTGGTCCGCGGCGAGGAGGTTGACGCGCCGCAGGGCCTCGTTGCGGTCCTCGAGCCGCCCCTCGAGGGCGCTGAGGCTGCCGCGCATCCACCAGACGCTCCCGCCCACCAGCACGAGGCAGGCGAAGCCGACGAGGCCGAGGAGGGTCGCGCGGTCGCGCGGGCTCATGTCGGCGAGCGAGTCTTGGGCGCGGTCGATGAGCGCCAGGAGCTTGAGTTTCAGCCCAGTCATCAGCCCTCCTGGGCCTCTTCCCCAGCCATGGGGATGGTGATGGAGAAGCGGACGCCGTCCTTGTTCTTCTTCTCGTCGCTCTTCTTCGCCGCCTTGAAGCGCGGCGAGCGCTGCAGCGCCGACTCAATGTTGGCAGCGGCCTCAAAGCCGGTGGTGTCAATCTTCATCGTGATGGTCGAGGTCGCCACGCTCAGCTCGGTGACGTCCATCTTGGTCTCGGTGTGGGGCGGCACGCTGGTCGCGAGGTCCAGCAGCAGGGTCAGGGTGGGCGGCTCGTTGGAGACGATGCCGCCGAGGGCCTCGACCCGCGAGGTCGTCTCCTGGGCTTTTTCGCTCATGATCGCGGTGGCCAAGGACGGGTCCTTGAGCCGCTCCGGATCGGCGTCGGGCACGGCCTGCAGCACCGTCTCGGCGAGGGTGGCCTCGACGTCGCTGATCTCCGCCTGAAGTTTGGAGTACTGCCAGCCGAAGTAGCCGACCCCCGCGAGCAGCAGCGCCGCGGCCGCCACCGCGCCGTAGCGCAGCAGGTTGCTCAGCGCGGTCAAGTCGCCCTTGAAGGCCAGCTCTCGCTTACGGAAGTCGATGTGCCGGCCCTTGCCGGTCGCGGTCCGGTGCGCGAGGGCCAGCGCGAGGGCGAAGCGCTCGGGCACGGGCTTCCCGGCGGCCTCGGGCACGCTGACGGGCCGCACCGGCACGCCGAGGCTCTCCACCAGCAGGTCCCGCAGGCCGGGCAGGGCGGAGCCCGCGCCGGCGACGAGCACCTCGTCAATGCTGAGCTTGAGGGCGTCTTCGAAGCTGATGAGCGAGGCCCGCAGCTCGGTGATCAGCGGGAGCAGGGCGTCGCGCACGATGGCCTCGACCTGCCCGCTGGGGTGGTTCAGGGCCTTGGGCAGGACGTTGGGGCGGCGGCTGGCGCCGGTGGGCTCCTCTTCGGTCCAGCCGTCGTCGTCCAGGTCGACGTTGACCTCGGCCACGCCCCAGGCGCCGGGGGCCGCTTGGCCGCTGATGCCGACGGCGCGGACCGCGGCCTCGGCCTCGGGCACCGTCAGCGAGAGGCGGTTGGCGACCTCCCAGACGAGGTCCCGCGCCCCGCGGTCAATGCCGCGGCTGCCGACCACCTGCCCGTCCCGGCACAGGCTGATGAGGGTCCGCGAGTAGCCGAGATCGATGACCGCCTGCACACCCTCGGTGGCGAAGCCGTCGTAGAGATCGGTGTCGAGGAGCAGGTGCTTGGGGTCGATGGATTGGGTGGCGAGGCCGGCGAGCGCCGCCTGGAGGCCCGCCTTCGGGGCGAGCGCGCAGAGCACGCGGCTCTCGTTGTTCTCGCTGCTCAGCACCCGATCGGCGAGGATCATCTCGTCGAGGTCGAAGGGGACGAGGCCCTCGACCTCGAAGGGCAAGGTCTTCTCGATCTGCGCGCGGTCGACGAAGGGCAGCGTGACGATGCGGACGCTGGTCCGCTCCGCCGGGAAGCAGGCGCCCCAGGTGTCGGGTCCGCCGGCGCCGAGCTGGGCGCGGGCCGCCGCCAAGGCCGTCAAGCGCGCCACGTCGACCTCCTCGGGCGCGTGGGGGGGGACCTCTACTTCAATCAGCCGGGAGAATTGGAAGCGGCCGAAGCTGCCCTCCAAAACGGCGAGGCGGACGGCGTAGTGGCCGAGGTCGATGCCGATGATGCGTGCCATGGTTGCTCCGGGAGCGGCTCAGTCCATCCGCCAGTACACGAGCCGGCCCTCATTGGAGCTGCCGGAGAAGTCGAGCACGGCGGTGATGGTGGCGGAGGACTCGCCCACCATTCCGGTCGAGGTGATGGTGAAGGTCTGGGAGGTCTTCGTGACCTTGCTGGTGATGCACGCCTCGTCGGCGGTCAGCCCGGCTTGGGTCAGGGCAGCGGCGAGCTTCTTGCCGTCCTGCAGGTAAGTCAGAAAGGGGTCGTTTTGCGCCATGATCTCTAAGCTGCGGAGGATCTGCGGGTCCACGGGCGTGGGGACGACGCAGGCGCGGATGAGGCCGACCATCATCGGGTCGTCGATGGTGTTGATGT
The DNA here is from genome assembly GCA_947462115.1 of Deltaproteobacteria bacterium. Lineage (GTDB taxonomy): Bacteria > Myxococcota_A > UBA796 > UBA796 > UBA2385 > JAEUKK01. Next base: position 6,416 of record CANHON010000007.1, read on the forward strand.
TCACCTTGCCCGCGGGGTCGCCGTAGACCGTCATCGTGTCCTTGAAGCGGTCGTACACCGCGCCCTCCCAACCGGCCACGACCCGCAGCTCGTCGACGCTGTCAAAGGGTGCGTTCTTGGTCAGATAGGGTGGGTCGAGGGTGTTGTATAGGTTGTCCTCGTAGCCGCCCATCCCGCCCGAGCGCAGGTTGTCCTGATCGACCCAGTCCTTGATGTTGGCGATCAGCTCCCACTTGTTGAGGTTCCGCTCGCGGAGCCACGTCTCGTTCTCTTCGCCGCCCATGACCGCCGCGAGGAGCTGGCCCGTGGGCGACTCTTGGACCGTCGAGACGGCGCCCTCGTTCGCGAAGGCGTTGACGTTGATGCGGCTCTCGTGGTCCTTGACCTCGGCCATAAAGTCGCCGTCAAAGCTCAGCCAGTCGCGGTCGTTGAACCGGCTGGTCTTCTGCTCGTCGGCGATCTCGGCCTGGTCCGTCTCGCTGACCCGCCCGGTCGTGCGGAGGCTCTCCAGCGTCTCGTCCGAGAGGTCGCTGGCGTCGCCGCCGCTGCCCATCAACATCCGCAGCAGGCCGGTGTTGATCATCGGGACCATCTGCCAGAGGTTGTCCATCGGGATGCCGATGGAGTCGATCATGCTCTTGATCTGCTGGTTGTTCTCCAGCTCGTGGTTGGCGACCAGCACGAGGCGGTAGAAGTTGAGCCCCGTTCGGGCCAACCATTGGGCCTGGATGCGCTCGGCCTGGTGGGCCGCCACCAGCAGCCGAACCCGCGCGCCGAAGGCCAGCTCCGTCACGACGATCGTGAGGAACATCAAGGTCGTGACGACGATGAGGATGGCCACGCCGCTCTGTCGGCGGCGCGGGTGGGGGCGTCCGCGCAGCGAGCGGGGCTGGGTGAGGACGCGCCACAGGCGCTGAAGGGAGGGGGCGGTCATTTCTTGCCGCCGCCGCCGCCGCCGCCGTTCCTGCCACCGCCGCCGCCGCCGCCGCCATTGCCGCCGCCGCCGTTGCCGCCGCCGCCGTTGCCGCCGCCGTTGCCGCCGCTCAGTTTGCCGCCCGCGGGCGCGCCGCCGGTGCCCGAGGTCGCGGAGCGCGCCAGCCGGTTCGCGCCCTCGACCATGACCGTGGTGACGAAGGTGCGCTCGATGACCTCGTCGTCGTCGTCGGGGTCGGTCTTGGCGATGGTGAGCACCACTTGCACGGCCCGGGGCAGGCGGTTGGGCGTGTCGGCGCCCGCGGTGTCCCAGTTGTCTTGCCACTCGCCGCTGCGGGGGTCGAGGTACCGCAGGTCGAAGCGGCTGACGTCGCGCGCAAGAGGTTGAATAACGCCGTCTTTGTCCGGCTCCTGATCGATCCGCTGGGCCTCGCGGTGCATCAGGACGCTGCGGTTGTTGTTGTCGGGATCGGGCTCACACCACAGCGTGATCTCCGTCTGATCGCTCTCCCGGGCGTTGGCGGTGCTGCGCCGGTGCGCACGGGTCGCGAACCAGACCTGGTCGGTGTCATTGTCGTCCTTGCCGACAAAGACGGTCCGGTAGGTGTTGACCGCGCCGACGTTCGGCGTGAGGAAGGCGAGGGTGAGCTCGCGCTCCACGCGGGCGAGGGCCACACGACCGGAGCGATCCAGGTCGTCCTCAAAGGCGAGGTAGTCGCGCGCGCGGATGCTGCCGGCGATGGTCTCCCATGCGAGCGCCGAGATGATCGCCATGACCGCGATGGCGATGACCACCTCAATGAGCGTGAAGCCGCGGGGCATGGGACGGCGCACGATCACTGTTGTTGGTCCGGGGTGGCGACGAGGCCGCTGGGGTTGATCGCGTGGGTGGTGATCTCCACTTGGTCCGACTCGTCCTCGTTCTCGCCCCACCAAACCACCACCCGAACTTCGCGCAGGTAGTTGCTGAGGTACTCGGTGATCTGCTCTGGGTTGAAGCCCGGCACGTCGGAGAGGTCGAAGCCCGAGGATTGGCTGGCTTGTTCGCTCGCTTCTTCCGATTGTTCGCCCCAGTAGCCGCCCTCGGCGAGCTCTCCGGCCGTGCCCATGACGTCGCCGGGCATGCTGAGCTCGACGCGACGAACCGTGTAGGCCCAATGGAAGTCCTTGAGGTCGTCCTCCAGGTCGAGGTTCAGCGAGTCGCCCCGGAACTCCTCCGAGCCGAAGTCGTCGAAGTGGCCCTCCTCCTCGATGTCTTGGCTGGTCCAGCCCTCCCGCTCCAAGGTCAGCAGCACCTCCGTGATCTTCTCGTTCGCCAGCGCCGAGGCGACGCCGATCTTGCGGGCCTCTCCGGTCATCACCACCGAGCTCGTCTGGGTCTCCAGCAAGACCATCAGCGACAGGGAGAGGATGCCGATGGCGACCATCACCTCCAGCAAGGTGAAGCCGAGCAAGGTGAAGCCGCGTGGGTTCCGGCGGTGCAGGCGGGGGGCGCTCATTGGAGGCTCGGCCCCTCCTCGGGCATCCAGCTGTTCAGGCCGCTGGGCGTGATCTGATCGCTGTCCATCAGCACCTTTCCGTTGAGCGGCTCGGTGTAGACCGACCAGCCGTCCTCGGCGTCCTCCTCGTCTACGATGCGCACCACCGCCTGCTCCATCGACCCGTCGGGGAAGATGTAGGCGTAGGCGATGTGGTCGAGCTCGGTGTCCTCGGGCGGCCCATCCTCGGAGGCGCGCAGGCCCTCTTCACCGTATTGGGGCGTGTAGACGTAGAGGAAGCGGCAGCCGCCGGGCAGGCTCTGCTCCGTAGCCACGACCGTGCTCTCCAAGCCGGTGAAGCTAGTGTTGGGCTCCTCGGCCCCCTCGACCTCGTCGGCGGCGCCCTCTTCGAGCTCGTTCTTGGTGAAGCGCTGAAGCTCCTCTTTGCGCTCCTCTTCGGCTTGTTCGCGCTCTTCTGGGCTGCCGAACACGCTCGCCCCAGGGTCGCCGACCTCGACCCGCCATGTGTTGCGGTCCAAGTTGAAGGCGATTCGGAAGCTCACGTTGCGGAGCGTCGCTTCGTCGCGCAGCCAGCTCCAGGTCTGGGCGAGGTCGCGGGCGGCCCCGCGCTGCTGGAGGTCGAGGATGCCCTGCAGCGTCGGCACAGCCATGGCCATCACCACCGACATGAGCGCGATGGCGGCCATGATCTCGATGAGGGTGAGGCCTCGGCGGGCGCTGCGGGAGGGGCTCGACACGGGTGGGCTCCGGGCTCAGTCGCCAGCGGCTTCGGGGTTGCAGCTCGAGATGTCGGCGTCGAACTCTTCGCCGCCCTGCTGGCCGTCGGCGCCGTAGCTGACGAGCTCGTAGGGCTTGGAGCAGTTGGTGGCCGGGGCGAAGTACTGGAAGTCGTTGCCCCAGGCGTCGGCGGGCACCTTGTTGTCGGAGAAGTACTTCGAGGCCGCGCTGAGGCCCTCCGACGTGGTCGGGTACTTGCCCTTGTGTTTGGCCGCGTACATGTCCAGGTCGCTGCCGACCTTCTTCATCTGCAGCACGGTGTTGTCAACGTTCGCCCGGCTGAGCTGGCTGAACACGTTGACGGTCACGATGGTCATGAGCGTGCCGAGGATGGCGATGACGACCATGATCTCGACGAGGGTGAGGCCGCGTTCGGCGCGCAGGCGGCGGGCGGCGGCGTGACGGGCGAGCAGCGTTGCACGGGTCATGGGGCTTCTCCTTGGGTAGGCTGGGGCGGCGCTTCAGCGCGCCATCGAAGACATCTGCATCATCGGGAGCAGGATCGAGAGCGCCACCATCGTCACGATGCCGCCCATGGTGAGGATCATCAGCGGCTCGAGCAGGCTGGTCATGGCGCCGACCATGTTCTCCACTTGGGTGTCGTAGGCGTCGGCCACCTTGCCGAGCATGGGCTCCAGCTCGCCGGTCTTCTCGCCGATGGCGATCATGTGGGTGACGAGGGGGGGGAACTGGCCCGACTCTTTGAGGGGGACCGCGATGCTCTGGCCCTCCCGAATGTTCTTGCCGGCGCTCTCGACGGCCTCGGCGATGATGTCGTTGTCCACGACCGCCTTCACGATGTTCACCGCGGTGAGGATCGGCACGCCGGAGTCGAGCAGGGTGGAGAGGGTGCGGCAGAACCGCGATACGGCGACCATTCGGTTGATATTGCCGAAGATCGGGATTCGGAGCTGAAGGCTGTGCCAGGCGCGCCGGCCCTTGGGCGTCGCAACGTAGCGCCGAACGCCGTAGACGCTGAAGCCGGCGAGGATGAGGAAGGGCAGCCAGTAGGCCTGGAGCCCGTCCGAGATGCCGAGCACGATGCGGGTGGGCAGCGGGAGGGCGGCGTCAAAGCTCTCGAAGATCCGGCGGATCTTGGGGATGACGCCGACGAACAGCCCGATGACGATCAGCGCCGACACGATGCCCATCAGCACCGGGTACATCATCGCGCTGCGCAGCTTGTCGCGCAGCCGAACGCTGGCCTCGGTGTAGTCGGTGAGGCGCCGAAGCACGGTCTCCAGCGCGCCAGAGGCCTCGCCGGCACCGATCATGCTGATGAACAGGTGGTTGAACACCTTGGGGTGCTTCTTCATCGCGACGGCCAGCGCGTCGCCTTGGTTGACGTCCTCGCGGATCTTGACGAGCACCGGCTTGAGCGCAGGGTTGTCGATCTGCTCGATGAGCGCTGAGAGCGCCTCGACCATGGGGATGCCGGCGCCCACCAAGGTGGAGAGCTGGCTGGTCATCGTGGCGATGTCTTGGGCGCTGACCGACTGAAAGTACTTGCTAAAATCGACCTGGACGTTCAGGCCTTTGCCTTGGGTCGCTTTGCCTTGGACCTGCTCAAAGATCTCCGTCGGGAACATGGACTGGCGGCGGAGCTTCGCGCGCGCGGACTTGGGCGAGTCGGCGTCGATGACGCCCTTGATCGCCTTGCCTGCGCTGTCGATGCCTTTGTATTCATAGACGGCCATGCTTCCGCTCCCTCACGCTCAATCCCGTCGGTGCCACTGGGGCAGGGGTCTATACCGACTCTTCTTTGGTCACGCGCAGCACTTCGTCGAGGCTCGTCTCGCCGGCGATGGCCTTGTCGAGGCCGTCGTCCCGCAGCGTGCGCATCCCTTCGGCGATGGCCAATTTCTTGACCGCGCCGGCGTCGGAGCCGGCGTTGACCTTCGCGCGAATGGCGTCGCTGACGATGAGCAGCTCATAGATACCGGAGCGGCCCCGGTAGCCCTTCTGGTTGCAGTTGCCGCAGCCCACCGCCCGCCACAGCCCGCCGTTGTGCAGGCGCGCGCGGGGGATGTTGATCTCGCGGAGCTCTTCGTCGGTGGGCTGGTAGAACTCCTTGCAGTCCGGGCACAGCCGACGGGCGAGGCGCTGGGCGAGGATGGCCACCAAGGAGCTCGACACCAAGAAGGGCTCAATGCCCATGTCGATGAGACGGGTGAAGGCCGTGGGCGAGTCGTTGGTGTGGATGGTGGAGAACACCAAGTGGCCGGTGAGCGACGCTTGAATTGCGTTGGCCGCCGTCTCCCGGTCGCGCGTCTCGCCGACGAGGATGACGTCGGGGTCCTGGCGAAGGTGGGCCCGCAGCACGCTCGCGAAGGTCAGGTCGATCTTTGGGTTGACCTGGGTCTGCCCGATGCCCCGCATCTCGTACTCGATCGGATCCTCGATGGTGAGGATGTTCTTGTCGGGCGAGTTGATCTCGGCCAGCGCGGAGTAGAGCGTCGTCGTCTTGCCGGAGCCGGTCGGGCCGCACACCAAGATGATGCCGTGGGGCAGGTGGATGAGCTTGCGGAACTTGGTGACGATCTCGGTCCCCATGCCCACGCGGGACAAGTCAAAGACGTTCCCCTTCTCGAGGAGGCGCATGACCACCCGCTCGCCGTGACGAACGGGCATGGAGCTGACGCGCACGTCGATCTCGCGGCCGGCCATCCGGGTGCGGATGCGGCCGTCCTGCGGGATGCGCTTCTCGGCGATGTTGAGGCCCGCCATGATCTTGATGCGGCTGACGATGGAGGCCTGGAGGCGCGGCGGCGGCTTCACCTTCTCGTAGAGCACGCCGTCGATGCGGAACCGAACGGAGAGCTCCTTCTCGAAGGGCTCGATGTGGATGTCGCTCGCGCGGTCCTTGATGGACTCGGAGAACAGCGAGTTGACGAAGCGGATGATCGGCGCTTGGTTGGGGTCGTCGATGAGGTCTTCGGCGAGCTTGAGGTCGCTCTGGCCTTCCTGGCTGCCCACGTCGTCGTCGATCTCCGACATCACCTCGCTGGCCGACCGGGTCGCCTTGTCAAAGGCCTTGTTGGTGGCCTCCTTCAGCGTGTCTGCATCGACCATCCAGCCGTGCACCGGGCGGTCAAACAGTACGCGGAGGTCGTCGAGGCCGGCCAAGGAGCGCGGGCCGGCGATGGCGACGTGCAGCTGCTCGCCTTCGATCCAAAGCGGCAGCACGCCCTGGTCCCGGGCGAGGGTCAGCGAGATCCGTCGGACCAGATCGACGTCCACGCGCTCCATGTCGATGGTCTCAAGGTAGGCGAGGCCGTGCTGCTCGGCGATGGCCCGGGTGAGCAGCGGCTTCTCGATGCCCTTGGACAAGGACAGGCCCTCGACCACGTCGATCTGCGCGCGCTCGGCTTGCTCCTGGGCGGCGACGATGATCGAGGGCGCGACGCCCCGGTTCATCAGCAGCGATTCGATGGGATCACGACGGATCGGCATGGCAAGAACTCCGCGGGGCCGGTGCGCTTCAGTTGGCCGGCGTTGAGTCGGTCGACGGGGCCGGGCTGGGGGCAGCGGCCGGAGACTGTTCGCCGATGACTTGGTACTGGCTGGCTCCCTCGGGCGCGCCTCGGTAGTGGCTCGGCTGATCGATCTGGTTCATCGAGTAGGACAGGAGCTCCATCAGCTGCTGTTCTTGGGCCTCACGGCTCTTGCCGTAGAACCGCCGGATGAACTCCTGCCGCTGCGCGATCTTGACCCGGTAGATCTCTTCGAGGTCGGTCGGGTCGTCGATGATGTGCGGCGTGAGGAAGATCAGCATGTTGGTCTTGCGCGACTGCTTAGACTTGCCGCGGAACAGGATGCCGAGCACCGGGATGTCGCCGAGGATCGGGATCTTGGTCTCGGTCTCGTTCTGGGTGGTGCTGATGAGGCCGCCGATGACGATGGTCTGGTTGTCCTTCACCAGCACGACGTTTTCGACGGAGCGCTTCGAGGTGGTGGGGCCGCCGGGGCCCGCCGCCGCGATGTCGCCTTCGATCTCCTGAACCTCTTGGAAGACCTCGAGGGTCACGAAGTTCGACTCGTTGATCTGCGGCGTCACCTTGAGCGTGATGGCCACGTCTTCCCGCTGGTAGTTGACGATCGGGACGCCGAAGCTGGTCTGGCTCTGGCCGACCGGGAACGGAACGTTCCGGCCAACCACGATCTTGGCCTCTTCGTTGTCGAGGGTGAGCACCGAGGGCGTGCTCACGATGTTGACCATGGCGCTGGTCTGAAGGGCGTTGAGCACGACGCCGAAGGCGGGGATGTCCAGCGAGCTCGAGGTGGACTCGCCGGTGGTGCTGGTCGACGCGCCGCCCAAGCCACCCAGCGGGACGCTGATGCTCGGGCCGAAGGCGCCGATGGCCGCGCCCGACAGCAGGTCCGAGGACAGGCCGAGCGAGCTCGCGCCCATCTGGGCCGAGTAGATGTTGGTGGACTTGCCGTTCTTGTTGCCGGCGTGCACGCCAAAGCCGAAGTTGCCGGCGTCGTCGGTGCTCAGCTCCAAGATCACCGCCTCGACGTAGACCTGCTTGCGCCGGATGTCGAGGTTGCTGATGACCTGCTTGATGATCTCGAACTGATCTTTGGTGGCGATGATGACCAGAGAGTTGGTGTTCTCGTCGCTCGCGATGCGGAGGCCCGAGTCGAAGGCCGCCACCGCGCCGCTCTCGCCCTCGGGTTCGGCAGCAGTGTTGGGCTTGGAGGCGGCCGTTCCCGTACCTGGGAGGTTGCGCCGGTTCCGGGCGTTGCCCTGCTGGCCGGCTTTGCTGGAGGACGTGCCCGTAGAGTTGGCCAAGCTAGACAGGACCTGGCTCACGTCCTCGGCTTTGGCGTTCTCGAGGTAGACGACGTGAATCTGGGCTCGGGAGGCAGGATCAACGTCAACGTCGAGCTTCTCGATGAGGCGCTTGACGGCTTCGATGGCCTCTTCGTTGGCGAGGATCAGCAGGGAGTTGGTGCGCTCGTCGCTGATGATCTGCTCGATGTACTTGCCTTCGGCGCCCACCGCGCTGGCCGAGGCGGCCGGGGCCTCGATGGGGGCGGCGGCCCGGCGCTTCTTGGAGGAGCCCTTGGGCTCGGCCCCCGAGGACGCGCCGCCGCCGCTGCTCCCGCCGCCGCCGCCGTACAGCTCCTCGACGACCTTCTCGATCTCAGCCGCGGTGGCGTGGCGCAGCGGGATGATCTCGAGCTTGGCCTTGGGCGAGGCGACGTCCAGCTGGCTGATGATCTTGTAGACGCGGCGGATGTTGACGGCGGCGTCGGTGATGATCAGCGTGTTGGTGGGCGCATAGGCGATGATCTTCGCCCCTTTGCCCGACAGCTCCTTGACCACGGAGCTGACGTCCGTGACGCTGACGTTCTCCAGCTGGATGATCTGGGTGACAAAGTTGTCCGTGTAGGGGATGTTGCCGCCCTCATAGACCCGAAGCGGCGTGCTGGCCGCGTTGCTCGTCGAGACCACCTTGGTGATGCCGCCGACCGTCACCGTCGTGAGGCCGTTGACCTCCAACACCGACAGGAAGGCCTCGTAGGCCTCCGCCACCGACACGGGCTGGTGGCTGATGATGGTGGCGGTGCCCTTGATCTCGTCGGTGAGGATGAAGTTTCGGCCGGTGATCTCGGCCATGTACTTCACGAGGTCCGACAGCTGGATGTCCACGAAGTCGATGGTGACCTTGGCGGCGCCGCTGACCTGCGGTGGCTTTTGCCGCTCGGGTGCCGCAGGGGCGGGCCCGGCGTCGGGGGCGGCCTCGGGGGCCCCGTCGGTCGGGTCGTCCTGAGCCAAGCCGTCGCCGTTGTTGGCGTCCACCTTCGGCGCTTCGGCGCGTGCGGGCGTGGCCCAGAGGCTCACGGAAAGCGCGGCGAGGAGCACGGTGGAGCGGAGGGTGCGGAGCTGCATAGGGAGGTCCTCGTGAATCGTCTGCGGTCGGGGGACCCGGAGGCGCGCGGGGCGCCCGTCGGTCGCTTCCCTTGAGCGAAAATTGGGGAAGGTCAGCGGATCTCGTACTCGAAGTTCTGCCGCTCGTTCTTGCGGCTGACCTCAAAAGTGAAGCTGCGCTGTGCGCCGAGGCTTTGGTAGGCGTCCATCGCGTTGGACATGCTGTCGAGCGGCTTGCCGTTGACCGTGTGGATGACGTCGCCGTTCTTGATGCCCAGCTTGTTGAACACCGACCGGCGGCGGATCCCGGAGAGGCGGTAGCCGTCCACCTCGCCGCCGGGGCCCTTGTGCGGGACCGCCCGAACCTGTGAGTACAGCTCCTCGGGGTTGGCCATGATCTTGTCCACGAGGGCCTGTTCGACGATGAACTTGTTGGGTCCGTCCTTCGTGACGCCGCTCTCGTCCTCTTCGGCCTTGCCCTTCTCGGGCTTGCCCTCGCCGCCCGCGCCCTCTTTGGTGTAGCTGCCGCCCTCCATGGCGATGTACTCGACGGCGCCGCTCTCGCGCTGGAGGAACACCTTGCGGGGCTCGATGCGGATGATCCGGGCCTCTCCGAGGAGCTGGTCACCGATGCCGTAGCCGAGCGCGCCCGCGCCCTTCTCTTCGGCGATGAGGGCGGAGGAGTGCTCTTCGGGGTCGGCCACCATGGTCGCGAGGAGCACGACGGGCAGGTCGCTTTTGCGCTCTTCGCCTGTGACCTCGGAGGCTGCCGCCGGGTCCACCGGCGGGCCCCCGGCCTTGACCGAGTCGAAGATGCTCCGGTGGACGATCGGGTCGTTGTACTGCTCATAAGAGCGGAGCTTTGCGGGCGGTGGCGCGCTGTCACCGGCGGGGGCGGTGGGCGGACCAGCCGCCTCGGGCGGGGCTTCGGTGGGGGCGACCGCTTCGATGGCCGCGAGCTCGGCCCCCTCCGGCAGGGCGAGGGCCGCCGCGCCAACACGGGTCAGCGCCAGCGCCGAGATCCAGCTCAGCAGGCCGCTGCCCACGAGGGCGCCAGCGATCTTCCAGCGAAGGTGTGGGGGGAGTTCAGCCATAGACGCCTCTTGAGAGAAGCAGCGGAGGGGGCCGCCTCGCGGCTCGGTGCGCCGCGAAGCCCTGCGCGCTCGGGCGGCTAACGAGGCCGCGGCGGTCGCGCTGGGCGGCGCCGATGGGTCCGCGGGTCGTCCGGCGCCCAGCAAGATGTGGGCCAGGACCTTTCGATGGAAGGATCAGGTAGATGGAGGGTCCGACCCGGTCGGATTTGCCAATCTGTCACTGCCGCCGGCGCTTGGGCCGACGGACGCGACAAAGTGTCAGCGTGCCCGGCGGTCGGCGGTCGGCGGTCGGGTCGCGGGCCGGCGCGGCTGGACGCGCGGATCGTGGTCTGATTTTGTCCGACACCGATTCCACGCCTCGACGGGCATTCCCGCCTTTGCTATGCTCCGCGCCGCCTGGAGGCGCTTCCTTTGCCGACCCGCTTGCGAACGGTCGTGTTCACCGACCTCGCCAACTACACCGCATCGGTCGGCCGTTCCGATCGGTCGACGCTCCGTCAGCTCATCACGGAGCACGAGCAGCAGGTGACGCCGGCGCTGGAGCGCCATGGTGGCACCGTGGTCAAGAACCTTGGCGACTCTTTTATGGCGCTGTTTGAGTCGGCCACCGACGCCGTCCGCGCCGGCCTGGAGCTCATCAGCCTGCGGATGGCCGGCGGGCTCAACCTCCGGGTCGCGATGGCCACCGGGGACGTCGAGGTGATGGACGGGGACGCCTTTGGCGAGGCGGTGAACCTCGCCAGCCGCATCCTCGGCCGCACGCCCGAGGGCGAGGTGTGGTTCTCGCACGCCACCTGTTTGTGCATGAACCAGGCCGAGATCCCCTGGGAGCCGGTGGGCCGCATGGGCGGCTTCAAGGGCATCCCCGGCGAGGTCGAGCTGTTCCGCGCCGTCCCGATGGACCGGGTGATCCTCCCGGACCCGATCAAGGAGGCCCTGCTCTCGCGCCGCCTCGTGCGGATGGCGCGGGGACAACCCTTCCCCGCCCTGCCGGACGGGGCCGTGATCTTGTTGGAGGGCTTCAAGCCCGGGAGCACCGAGCTCGAGGCGGTGGTGGACCGGCTCCCGGCCCTGTCGCCGAGCAGCGTGTGGATGCTCGCGTACAACATCCCGCCGGTGGACCGCTACGGCTGGTTGGCGGCGGGGCACGGCTTGGTGGTGGGCAACTCGCTGGCGCTCGGTCGGGCCCTGTCGAGCGCGGTGCCCTCGCGCCAATCGACCTCCGACACCATGATCATCGACCTGAACGGCATCTCGGTGATGGACCTGGTCGTCGCCGGGCTGGCCCTTCCGCTGGTGCCGATGAGCGAGGTGGTGAGCGCCTACACCTATGACCAGCTCGCCGACGGTCGGTGGGTGAACCGCAGCGAACAGGCCGTGGCGCGGGTCGAGGTGACCAGCGCCGGGGTGAGCTTGGAGGCGCTCAAGCCGGGGCTGCTCTACCGGGGGCGGCAGCTGCCCACGGGCGAGAGCGTGGCCTTGGAGAGCGGCGACGTGATCATCGGGCCCTCGGGGCCGGTGCACTTTATGAACGTCGAGAATGAGTTCTATCAGGGTCTTTTGCTCTCCGACTCCAACCTGCGGGTGGGCGTTGGGCCCGGTCATCGGACGGAGATCGGCCGAGAGCCGGGCTTGCCGGGGCTCGCGCTGCTGGACCGGCGGGGGCAAGAGAACATCCGCTGGTGCGCCGGGCCGCGCGCCGCCCGGGCCCGGGCCGGGGGCTTCACGCTGGATCGCGCCTTGGCTGGCCGCCGCCAGTGCGTGGTGGAGCACAGCGAGGGCGGGCTCAGCCTCATCTCCGTGCACGACCGCTGCCGCACCTGGCTCGTCGAAGATGGCCAGCTGGTCAATGTTCCCGACCGTAGGTCGGTCGATGAGGGCGCGCTCATCGTCGCGGGCACTACGGTGGTCGCCCTTCGCGCCCCGGAGGGCTGAGCGATGGATCTTCCGCAGATCATCCGGCGAACCTCGATGTTCTCCTCGTTGAGCGTAGACGAGGCCAAGGACTTCGCGCAGCGCTGCCGGGCCCACGTGATCGTCACCGGTGAGCAGCTGTTCGTAGAGGGCGATCCGGCGGACTACCTGTACGTCATCGTCTCCGGCGAGCTCGTGATCTCCTGCAAGTCACCCACCGGGGATGACGTCGTGGTCGGCCGGGCCGGCCCCGGCTCGGTGCTCGGGGAGATGGCGGTGCTCGAGGTCTCGGCCCGCTCGGCCACCGCGACCGCCACCTCGCCGGTGACGGCCTTGCTGATCGCGTCGGAGGAGTTCGGTCGACTCATCGAGGTCGGTCACCCCGCAGCGGGGCGGGTGCTCGCGGAGATCCGCCGCACGCTCGTCGCGCGGCTCCGCGCTGTGAACACTCGGCTGGACGCGCTTTTCGAGCCGGACTTTGAGCTCGGCGCGGACCTCAGCCCGGCCGAGGCCGAGGAGGTGCGGGCGCCAGTGTCGCCGCTGCGGGCGCTCTGGCAGGCGCTCATGGGGGGAGACCGATGATCGATCTGGCCCGGCTCGCTTCGGTCGAGCTCTTTCGCAACTTCGACGAGCGGGCGCTGAGCGGCATCGCCAGCTTCATGACGGCGCAGCGGTTTGAGGACGGCGATCTGGTCGTCGAGCAGGGCTCCCGCGAGGGCGGGTGCTACATCATCTTGTCGGGCCAGGTGCGGGTCTTTCGGACCACGCCGGACGGAAGCGCGGTAGACCTGCTCACCTTGGGGGAGGGCGCCTTCTTTGGCCTGCTGACGGCCATTGACGGCCTGCCGCGCGCCGCGAGCGGGGCCGCGGTGGGGGAGGTGGAGGTGGCCGAGCTCAGCCTCAGCGCCTTCTCCGAGCTGTTGGACGGGCGCAGCCCCGTCGCCTTGCGGTTTCAGCTGGCCATCTGCCAGGAGCTCATCAAGGACATCCGCGGCGCGAACCACCGGCTCGCGGAGCTGGCGAGCCTGCCGAGCCAATCGGTCTCGATGGTGGACCTGGGCGGCGCCCTGAGCAGCCAAACCTGAGCCGCCAGGCCAGCTCCGGCCTCGGGCCGTGGGGCATCAGGGGTGCTTGGCCCGCTCGGCGAGGCTCTGGAGCGCCGGAGAGGCACGGAGGGCGCGCTTGGCCTGTGGTGCGAGCAGCGGGGCGTTTTGGACGGCCCGCGCCCGGCTGAGCTCGATGGGCTCGGCGGCTTGGACCCGCTCCCCGCGGCGGACCAGGACCTCGAGCAGCGGCGTCCCGGTGGAGCGCCCGCCGAGCGCTTCGACGTCCAGGCAGAGCAGGTCATGATCGGCGTGGCGGATCAACTGCTTGCGGCCGGGCCACCCGCTGCCCGGCACGGGCGTGGGCTCGGTGCCGCGGACCAGCTCCACCATCTTGAAGCCCATCCGGGCGGGCGCGCCGTCGAGGAGGGCCCCGCCGACGCCGAACAGGTCGGCCGGTGCGTTGGCCGTGACCAGCGCGTGGATGGCGGGCCCGTCGAGGCCGCCCGTCGCCAGCAGGCGGACGAAGGGCAGGCCGTGCCGGTCGAAGGCGCGGCGCACGAGCGGGAGCGCCTCGGCCAAGTCGTCGCGATCCACCCGAACACACGCCAGCGCGCGCCCCAGCGGCGCGAGGCGGCGGACGGCGGCGTGGAGGTCGCCGGCGGGCAGATCGAGGTGAAGCCGATCGCCGAAGTGCTGCTTGCAGGCCAAGGTTGCCGCTTCGGGATCTCCCCAGGCCGCCAGCATCGCGTCGCTGCCGACGGCCCAGGGCGGCAGGCCGTAGCGGAAGGCCGCCAAGGCGTTGGTCGTCCCGGCGAAGCCCGCGATCCGGGCGGCCCGGCTGCTCGCCGCGGCGCTCTCCACATCGGGGCAGCGCCGCGCGGCGAAGTCGATGAGCGGACGGCCGGCGGCGGCGGCGACGAGGCCGGCGGCGCGGGTGGCGACGCCCGTGGCGAAGGAGACGGCGCTCACCAAGCGGGTCTCCAGGAGGCCCACCTCGGTGAGGGGCGCGGTCACCCGCAACACCGGCGCGCCGGCGGACAGCACGGTCCCGTCGCGGACAGCCGCCACTTCGCCGCTGAACCGCAAGCGCCGAAGTCCGGCGAAGAAGCTGCGCGGGAAGGGGGCCAGTGCCGGCTGCGCGGCCAGCCAATCGACCTCTTCTTCGCCAAAGCCCATGGCCAGCGTTTGTTCGATGGCCGCTTCGATGCCGACGACCATGGCCCGGTCGGCGCCGTCGGGCCCGGCGCGCAGCGTGAGGTCGAAGGTCGCCTCGCCCCACAGACCGTCGGCGTGGTAGGCGGCGATCTGCATGATTTGATAGAGTTCCGTGTGGAGCCCCGGGTGCAGGGCGGTCGGGGCCGCTTGGACGGGCATGGGCGCTCCCCCGCGCCTACGCGCAGGTGCCTGCCCCCTCGGGGGCTGGATGGGATAGGCGGCGACCGCAACCGCGCACGGCGCTGCGGGCGAAGCCAGGGGTGTCGATGAGCGCAGGGTACCAGAAGGGCGGAGACGGCGGACGGGGAGAGCGGCCGGCGCCGCGGGCGAGGGGGCGCTTGCCCGACGCGACGCGCGCGGTCGATGGGGTCGTGGTCAACGCCTACTCTGAAGGTTGGTTGAAGCGGGGCTTTCCCTGGGTGTACCACGAGGAGGTGGTGGGCCGCACCGCGCCCATCGCGCCGGGCCAAGTGGTCAGCATCCGCTCGCGGAGCGGGGAGCACCTCGGCGTCGGCGTTTGGGACGAGGGGAAGGTGGAGGTTCGGCGCTTTCGTTTGGACGACGGCCCCATCGACACCGACCTGCTGCGGGAGCGGGTCCGCTCTGCCCGGGTGCGGCGCGCCGTCCCCGCCGACACGACCGCTTGGCGGTGGGTCCACGGCGAAAACGACGACATGCCGGGTATTCGCGTTGATGTTTGGGGGGATCACCTCAGCCTCACCCTCGACAGCCCCAGCCTCCGCGGGCTGGTGAAGCCGCTGATCGAGGTCCTCTGTGACGAGATGGAGCTCCGCACCATCTGGTTGAATTGGCGCCAACAAGACGAAGACGACGAAGAGGAGAGCCCCGCCGCCGCCCGAGCCGGCGAGCCTCGCTGCGTTTGGGGCGAGGATGTCCGGGAGGACGTGCTGGTCAAGGAGGCGGGCGTGACGGTGGCGGTGCGGCCTTGGGAGGGTCACGACGCCGGCTTGTATTGCGATATGCGGGATGTTCGCGCTTGGCTTCGCCCACACTGGCGCGGTCGGCAGGTGCTCAACACCTTCGCCTACACGGGCATGTTCTCGCTCAGCGCGGCCTTGGGCGGCGCCCTGTCGGTGACCAGCGTGGACCTGTCCGACAAGTACTTGGACCGGGCCAAGCAGAACTTTGAGCTCAACGGGCTCAAGTCGGACGACTACGCCTTTGAGGCCCGGGACACCTTCAAGGCGCTGGACTTCTTCCGCCGGCGCGGCGATCGCTTCGACTTCATCATCGCGGATCCACCGAGCTTTTCGCATGGGCCCGCCGGCATGTGGTCCTCCAAAAAGGACCTGCCCCGCCTCGTCGCGGCCTGCATTCGGGTGCTCGAGCCGGGCGGCTGGCTGCTCATCGCCTCGAACCAGGGCAAGGTGTCGCCCAAGGAGTTCCAAAAGCAGGTGCAGGCGGGCGCGCAGAAGCTGGGCCGCCCCTTGCGGCTCATCCATCAAGGCAGCCAGCCCATCGACTTTGCGGCGGCGCTGGACTTCCCGGAGTCCCGTTACCTCAAGTGTTGGATCTTGCAGGCTTGAGGGGCGTTGGTCGCGCTGCGCGCGAGGGGGTGGGTTGACTGAAAACAACGTCCAGCACGCGATGGTCGCAGGGCCTGGGGCCAGTGTTCCGGTCGTGGTCATCAGCAGCCGGGAGCCCGGCGCCACGGTCGCCATCGGCGCGAACCTCCATGGCGACGAGTGCACCGGTGTGGGCGTTGTTCACGCGTTGATTCGGGAGCTCCCGGGTGCGCTTCGGGCGGGCTCGGTGGTGCTCTACCCGAGCCTCAACCCCAAGGGTTTGGAGGAGGGGGTTCGGCACCTTCCGGGCGATACCCTCGACCCGAACCGCGCCTTCCCCGGCACCCTCCGCGGCACCGCGGCGCAGCGACACGCCGCCCGCATCTGGGCGGACCTGCTGGGACGTCGGCCGGAGCTCTACATCGACCTGCACACCGACGCCGGGGGTGCTGTGCCCTACGCCATTGTCGACCGGGTGATCGACACCGGCGGCGGGCCGGGGCTGGTCGAGGCGCTGCGCTCGGTGCGGCGCGCGCCCGGCGGCGCGGGGGTGGGCGCGCGGGCGGAGCGGCTCGCTGCGGCCACGGGCTTGACGGTCCTTCGGGAGTACCCGCTCGATCGGTACCGCCGTTTTGAGCTCGACCGCAGCCTGCCCGGCGCGCTGGTGAATTCCGCCGGGGTGGCCGCCTTCACCGTGGAGGTGGGGCCGCGGCGCTGGATCGACCCCGCGGCGGTCGCGCTGGGCTGCCGGGCGGTCCGCGGGGTGCTGGGCGCGCTGAAGATGTTTGAGGCGCCGATCCTCATCGACAGCACCCGCAGGAACGACCGGGTCTGGCGGCGGGAGAGCGGCCCCCGGACCTCGCGCGGCGGGCTGCTCGTGCCGCTGCTCCCGCCGGGCGCCAGCTTTGTGCGCGGGCAGGCGCTCGTGGAGGTCCGGGGCCTCGCCGGCGAGCTGCGGGAGGTGCTGCGCGCGCCCTCAGAGGGCTGGCTGGTGGCGCTGCCCGAGGTCGCGCAGATCGCGGTCGGGGTGGCCTGCGCCACCCTCGCGGTGCCCGAGGAGCCCGGGGACGACGGCGCCTGAGCTCCGGCCGAAGGAAGCCAACCTTTACAGGAGGTTGCGGGGATCGACGTCGAGCGACACCCGGACGCCGCCGCTGCTGCCCTCGATGAGCGCGCCGCGCTGCTCTCGGAGCGCTCGGCGCAAGGCGGCGGGGTCGCGCCGCGCCCGGAGCACGATCTGCACCCGCCAACGGCCGACGAGGCGGCTCATCGGGGCGGCCACCGGGCCGAGCACCTGCGGCTCGGCGCCGTTGGGTCGGCGGAACTGCTGGGCGAGGGACTGGGCGCGCTCCCAGGTCTGGGCTTTGTCGGCGCCCTCCACCCGAAGCAGCGCGAGGCGGCTCACCGGCGGGTAGGCCAACGCGCGGCGCTGGTGGAGCTCCGCGAGGTAGAACCGGTCGAGATCAGCGACCTCAACGCCCTGCTCATCGCCTGCGGCGATCTGGCGGAAGACGAAGTGCTCGGGGTGGCGGGTCTGCACGAGCACGGTGCCCTGGACATCGCCCCGGCCGGCCCGCCCGGCGAGCTGGGTGACCAGGGCCCAGGTGCGCTCGGCGCTGCGGAAGTCGGGGAGGCCGAGCACGCTGTCCACGCCGACCACGGCGGCGAGGTGCACGTCGGGGAAGTCGTGGCCCTTCGCCACGAGCTGGGTGCCGACCAGCAGATCCGCCTCGCCGCGGCGGAAGCCCTCGAGGATCCGGCCGTGGGCGCCCCGGGCGCGGGTGGTGTCGGCGTCCATCCGCGCGATGCGCGCGGCGGGAAAAGCCTCCTGTAGGCACTCTTCGACCCGCTCGGTGCCGAAGCCGACCTCGGTGAGCGCGGTGTCGCAGCCAGCGCAGCGCTCGGTGTAGGGCAAGAAGAAGCCGCAGTAGTGGCAGCTCAGCCGGGCTTGGCGGCGGTGGAGCACCAAGGAGATGCCGCAGGAGGGGCAGCTGTGGTCGGCCCCGCAGCCCGCGCACTCGACCACCGGCGCGTAGCCGCGGCGGTTGAACAGCACGATGGCCTTGCCGCCCCGGTCGAGCGTGCGCTGGATGGCCTGGCTGAGGCTCGGCGAGATGAGCGTGTCAGCCGGCATTCCGCGCATGTCCACGAGCTCCACCTTCGGCACCGCCCGCGGGGTGGCGCGCTTGGGCATGCACACCCGCGCGTAGCGCCCCTCGTGGGCGTTGAACCAGGTCTCCATGCTGGGGGTGGCGGAGCCCAAAACGACGGGACACCCGGCCATCCGGGCGCGCACCACCGCGAGGTCGCGGGCGTGGTAGCGCAGGCCGTCGTCTTGTTTGTAGGAGTCGTCGTGCTCCTCATCGACCAAGATCAGCCCCAGGCGCTGAAAGGGGGCGAAGAGGGCGGAGCGGGCGCCGACCGCGACCTGGGCCTCCCCGGCGCGGATCCGCCGCCACTCCCGCAGGCGATCCCCGGCGCTCAGGCCGGAGTGCAGCACCGCCACGCCCGCGCCGAAGCGGCCCCGAAAGCGGGCGACCAGCTGGGGGGTGAGTGAGATCTCGGGCAGCAAAACCAGCACCTGCTGGCCTTTTTCGAGGACCGCGGCGGCCGCCTGCAGGTAGACCTCGGTCTTGCCGGAGCCGGTCACGCCGTGCAGCAGGAGGGGGCGCGCGCCGGCGGCGGCGATGGCCTCGAGC
Source organism: Deltaproteobacteria bacterium (assembly GCA_947462115.1). Classification (GTDB taxonomy): domain Bacteria; phylum Myxococcota_A; class UBA796; order UBA796; family UBA2385; genus JAEUKK01. The sequence goes on from CANHON010000007.1 coordinate 24,997, forward strand.
GCCTCGCGCTGGGCGGCGTTGGCGACCGGGGCGGGGCCGCCCTGACCGCCCAGCTCCTCCAGCGCGGCGCTGCGGCGGTCCTCGACAGACAGCTTCTCCAGCACGCCTTTTTGGATGAGGCGCTCCACCGCGCTCCGGGCGGACTGGCCCTCGAGCTCGAGCAGGGTGGCGAGCGGGAGGGCGCCGCCGCTGTCCTTGAGCGTGGCGAGCACGCTGCGCATGCGGGCGCCGAGCTGGACCAGGGCCTCGTCGGGGTCGAGGCGCAGCCGGATCAGCGTGACCTGGAGGCCGGGCGCCTCCGGGTCCACCTGCTCGATCTCGACCCAGCCCGCCCGGGTCAGCGCGCCGATGGCCTTGTCGAGCGCCGGCTCCTCGATCTCCCCGTGCAGGGCCCGCGCGAGCCCACCCAGGGTGCGGCCGGGCTTCGCCACGATCTCGCGGAGGGCGAGGAGCCGCGGGGGGTCGGCCTCTCCGCCGAGGGCCAATGCGCGGATGCCGGCGGCGGTGGCCCTGAAGACCCGCTTGGACGTCGTTTTGTACGAAGCGGGGAGGGCGGTGGCGATGGCCTCGCCGAGGCTGCTCCCGTAGTAGTCGGCGGCCCAGCGGCACAGCTCGAGCTGCTGGGCGTCGAAGGCCGGCTCGTCGTCGATGCGCTTCTCCACCCGCTTGAGCTTGTGGACCGGGAGCTCCCCCAAAACGGCTTCACCGAGCACATAGCCGGTGACCTTGCGGGGGCCGAAGGGCACAAGGACGGCGTGCCCCAGCCGCAGCTCCATCCCGCGGGGCGCGCGGTAGGTGAAGGTGCCGTCGAGGGGCAAGGGGATGGCCACCTCGACGAGCTGCTCGCCTTCGTCGAGGGCCGCCGCGGCGGGCCCAGCGCCGGCCAGGGGCAGCCCGGCCTGCACCGGGGCTCGGCTGCCGGGGCCGCGCGCGCTCATCGGCCCAGCGTTCCCGCCTGAAATTCGGCGAGGATGGCGTCTACGCCCTCGCGCAGCTCGGGGCGCTTGCGGCTGAAGTGCAGGGAGGCCCGCAGGAGGCCCAGCACGTCGCCGGTGTCGAAGCGCTGGCCGTCAAAAACTTGGCCGAGGACCACGCCCTCGGCGGCCAGCACGGCGATGGCGTCGGTGAGCTGCACCTCACCGCCGCGGCCCCGTGGGGTGCTGCGGAGGATGCTGAAGATGCGGCTGGGCAGCACATAGCGGCCGACGATGGCAAAATCGCTGGGCGCGACCTCTGGCTCGGGCTTCTCGACCATCGCGCGGACGCGCATGCGGCTGGGGGACTCCCAGGCGCCGGCGCAGACGCCGTAGCGGCGGGTGTGCTCGTGGGGGACCTCCATCAGGGCCACCACGGCCTCGGCGCCGGTCTCGGCCCGCGCGGCGATGAGCTGGCCGATGGCGGGCACCGCGGAGTCCACCACGTCATCGCCGAGCAGGACGGCGAAGGGCTCGTCGCCGACCGCGGGTGCGGCGGTGAGCACCGCGTGGCCCAGGCCCAGGGCCTCCCCTTGGCGAACGGTGACCACCTCGGCCATCCGGGCGATCCGCCGGACCTCGGCGAGCAGCTCACCCTTGTTGTTGGCCTCGAGGTGCGCCTCCAGGGCCGGGGAGCGATCAAAATAATCGACCAGCGCGTCTTTTCCGCGGGAGCTGACGAAGACGATGCGCTCGATGCCGGCCGAGACCGCCTCGGCCACGACATACTCGATGCACGGCCGATCACCGAGGGGCAGCATCTCCTTGGGCACGGCCTTGGTGACGGGCAAGAATCGCGTGCCAAGGCCGGCGACGGGCAGGACTGCGGTGCGGACGGTGCCCATCGGGCCTCCTGGTGGGGGTGCTGTGCGCGGGGCGGTGGGAAGGAAGGTGCGGTGCGGTCGCCGGGAGGAGCGCCCCGGCGGTGGCGGCCGCGGGCAGGCGCGGGCCCGCCAGAGTAGAAGAGGGCGCGAGCGGGGAGGGGGCCTGCGCCGACCCCCCAATGCTACCCGCGGCGCGCCCCGCGGGCAACGACAATGCGGACAGATGCTGTCCGGCTCTGGGGAGTCCCTCCTCTGGGGAAACGGAGTTGGTATGGATCGCCCAGCCCTCGGTCACCGGCCGAACCCCCCGCTCCGACGTGGTGCGGGCCCCCTCGGCCGCTGGAGCCCGGCCCTCACGGCGCTGCTCGCCCTCGGGGCGGGCTGGTCGCCGCGCGAGGCGCTCGCCGATGATCCGGTGATGGCCAATGATCTCGGCACCGGGGGCGCGCACCGCGCCAACCCCCGCAGCCTCGCCACCCTGCTCGACGCGCCCGCGATGTTGGGCGTGGTCGATCGGTACGATCTGGGCCTGAGCTTCGCGCTCGGCCCCGAGAAGGAGCGCGCCCTGCAGATCGCGGCCCTCGACTCCCGCACCTCCCGGGTGAGCGCCGGCGTGTCGTGGACGCGGGTGGCCGCGGAGAGCGGCCTCCAAACCGAAGATCTGCCGGGCTGGCTCGTGGCGGGCGAGACCGTCGAGGAGAAGGAGGTCCGCAACCGCGTCGGCCTGGGCGTGGCCCTGCCCCTCGCCAGCCGCCGCCTTGGTTTGGGCCTCAGCGGCTGGTACGACCACCGGGGCACTCCCGACGGTGACCCCAATCAAGGGGGGAACATCGCCGTCTCGGCCGCGGCCAACCTCGCCGACGAGC
>CANHON010000008.1 GCA_947462115.1 Deltaproteobacteria bacterium
CCTTGGTCGGCCATGGGCCCTCCTTCGGCGCCCCCGCTGGTCTGGCCGACCAGCCGCGGCGGGCCGGCTTGCTATAGTAACGCACCCCTGTTCTGAGGTGCCCCGCATGCCCGTTGACGCCGAAGCGGCCGCCCCCAACGCCCCTGCGCCGCTCCAGCCAGAGCGCGGGTCCCCGGTCGGCCCCGAGGGTGTGCTGCTCGAGAGCGCCGACCCAGCCAACGCTTCGGTGCGGGTCCTCGCCCTGAACCGCCCCGGCCGGCGCAACGCGCTGTCGCCGGAGCTGACCCTGGCCCTGCACCAGCGCCTCGTCGAGCTGACCGCGGATTCGTCCGTTCGGGCCGTCGTGCTCACCGGCGTCGGCCCCATCTTCTGCGCCGGCGGGGATCTCGGCGGAGGCATGGGCGGCGACGGCTTTTTGGCGGCCCATGCGGCGCGGGCTGGCTTCGCGCGCCTGCTGCTCACGTTCCTCGAAGGGCCCCTGCCGGTCATCGCCGCCGTGCAAGGCGACGCGCTGGGCGGCGGTTTTGGGCTGGCGATGGCCTGCCGCATGGTCGTGGCAGCGGCTGGGGCCCGCTTCGGCGCCCCGGAGCTGCGGCTCGGCCTGTTCCCGATGATGATCTGGCCGGTGCTCGCGCGGAACGTCCCTGACAAGCTGCTTCACGAGCTGGTGCTGACCGACCGTCGGGTCGGGGCGGCTGAGGCCGAGGCCCGCGGCCTGATCAACGCCGCGGTTGCCGCCGAAGACGTGCTGCCGCGCGCGCTGGAGCTGGCCCGCGCCGTCGCCGACCGCTCGCCCGCCGTGGTGCGCCTCGGCCTGCAAGCCGCCGCCGCCGCCGGCCGCATGCCCATCGACACCGCGCTTCATCACCTTCATAGCCAGCTCTCGCTGAACCTGATGACCGAAGACGCAGCGGAGGGCATCGCCGCCTTCTTGGAGCGTCGCCCCCCCGTTTGGTCGGGCCGCTGAGCCCAGAGGAGCCCCTGTGCCACCGTTCTCTGCCGAGGCCGACACGCCAGTCATCCTCTCCTGCGCGCTCACCGGCGTGCTCGCCAACCGCAAGCAGTGCCCCGCCATCCCCTACACGCCCGTGGAGATCGCCGAAGAGGCGCTCCGGGCCTACGAGGCCGGGGCCACGGTCGCCCACATCCACGCCCGAGAGGACGACGGCAGCCCCACCTGGTCGCCCGCGGTCTTCCAGCAGATCAAGGATGAGGTGCGGGCCCGCTGCCCGATCATCATCAACTTCTCGACAGGCTCGCTCGACGACGACACCCGCCTGCAGGAGCAGATGATCCGCGAGGTGAAGCCCGACGTCGCCGCCTTGAACATGGGCACGATGAACTACGCCAAGTACTCCGAGCGGCGCAAAGACTTCGTCTTCGACATGATCTTCCCCAACTCTTTCGGAAAGATCAGCCGCTTGCTCGCCGCGATGAACGAGGCCGGCGTTCACCCGGAGCTCGAGTGCTTCGACAGCGGCCACACCAACTCCATCGCGCCCTTGCTCGACATGGGCCTGCTGCGGGCCCCGATGGAGTTCTCCTTCATCATGGGCGTGCTCGGCGGCCTCCCCACCACCGTCGAGGCGCTGCAGCTGCAGGCCGGCCAGGTGCCCGCGGGCTCGGAGTGGCAGGTGATCGGCATCGGTCGGCCCCAGTGGCGCCTCGTCGCGGCGGCGGTGGTGCTCGGCGGCAACGTCCGCGTCGGCCTGGAGGACAATTTCTACCTGCCCGATGGCCAGATGGTCCGCTCCAACGGCGAGCTGGTCGAGCGCGCCGCCCGCATCTGCGGCGACCTCGGCCGCCGACCCGCCACCATCGACGAGGCCCGCCGGCGCCTCGGCCTCGACCATGTCTGAGCCCACCGGCCCCCGCGCCGAGCTGCGCCGCCTGCTCGTGGCCGACCGCGGCATGGCCGCCCTGCGCGCCCTCCGTTGGGCCCAACAAGCCAAGGTCGAGGTCGTGGGCCTCGTGGCCGAGTCCGACGGAGACGCCGTCTGGCCCGATGATCTCGACTTTGCCGTCTATGTGCCCGACGAGCCGGGCAGCCCCTGGCCGAGCGCCGAGCGGGTGCTCGCGGCCGCCCATGACGCCGGCTGCGACGCCATTCACCCCGGCTTCTCCTACCTCGGGAGGACCCCAGCCCTCATCGAGCTGATGGCCACCTCCGGCCTCGCGTGGGCGGGCACGGGCCAGCACGCGCTCGGGGTCTGCGCCGATCGCGCCATCTGTCGGGCCACGGCCGAAGAGCTGGGCCTGCCGGTGGTGCCGGGCTCCATGCCGATCCTCGACGAGGCCCAAGGCCAGCTCTGGCTGTCGCGCGTCGGCTTGCCGGTGGCGGTGCGGGCCGTGACGCCGGGACGCCGAGGCCCCCGACGCTTCATCCATGCCGCCAGCGAGGCCGCCGATGCGCTGCGGGCCGGGCTCGCCGAGGGCCCCGTGCTGCTCGAGCGGCTGGTCGTCGGCGCCCGCGAGGTCGAGGTGCCGGTGATCTGGGACGGCGCGGCCCCGCCCGTCGCGCTCGGCGACCGGGACATCACGATGCGCGGCGCCCACGGGCGGCTGATCGTCGAGGCGCCCGCGCCGGGCCTCAGCGACAAGACCCGCGAGATCATCGTGAAGCAGGCCATCGCCATCGTTCGACACATCCAGCTCCGCGGGCTCTGCGCGGTCCGCTTCTTGGTGCCGCCCGACGGTCGGCCCTACCTGCTGCAGGTGATCCCCGGCCTGAGCCCCTGGCATGGGGTCACCGAGGCGCTGTGCGCGGTCGATCTGATGGACGCCCAGCTCCGCATGGCCGTGGGCGACGCCTTGGAGCTCAGCGCCGATGATCTCACGCTCGCGGGCCATCACCTCTGGGTCGATCTGCGGGCCTCGGCGGACGGCGAGCTGTTCGAGCTGCCCGACATGGAGCTGCGCCGCGATCTGTCCATCGTCGAAGGCGACCTCGTGATGGCCGGAGACAGCCTCGGCGCCATGATCGTCGGCGCGCCCACCCGCCACGCGGCGATCGTCCGGGCCCGCGCCAGCCTCGACGGCCCCTTGATGCCGGGGGTCGAGCTCGATCGCAGCGAGCTGGACGCTGTTTTCAACAGCGTCGAGTATTGGCAAGGGCCGCTCGATCGGGACCGCGCCGCCGCGCTGCTCGCCAAAGCGCCGGCCGCCGCGGGCGCGTTGACAGCCCCCCCGCCTGGGCCATAGGCGGGCGCATGACCCAGAATCGCCGCCTTGACCGTGTCGCCGGTGACATCGCGGAGCTGCTCTCCGAGCTCATCCGCGCCGGCCTCCGTGACCCCCGCGTCACCCCCCTGACCATCACCGTCGTCCGCATGAGCGTGGACCTGCGCATCGCCCACGTGAACTTCACGTCGCTGGGCAGCAAGGGCGACCCCGAGGCCATCCTCGCGGGCCTGCGCTCGGCCACCGGCTACCTGCGGCGCGAGCTCGGCCGTCGCCTGCAGATGCGCCACGTGCCCGAGCTGCGCTTCCACATCGACGACAGCTTGGAGCGCGGTTTTGACATGACCCGCATGCTCGACGGCCTGCCGGTCACGCACCCCCGGGCGGGCGAGGACCTCCCCGTGCCGCTCGAGGGCGAAGATCCCGACGCTGGCGAGGAGTAGCGCGTGCTCCAGCCCAGCTTCCTCGTGCTCGACAAGCCGGTCGGGCTGACCAGCCATGACTGCGTCGACGTCGTGCGGCGGGTCATCGGCGACCGCCGCGTGGGGCACACCGGCACCCTTGACCCCTTCGCGTCGGGTGTGCTGCTCATCGCGCTCGGCCCGGCCACGCGCCTCATCTCGTTCTTGGAGGACGATCTCAAGGTCTACCTCTGCGCGGTGCGGCTCGGGATCTCGACGGTCACCGGCGATCCCGAGGGCGAGGAGGCCGAGCGCGCCCCCGTCCCGCCGTTGGAGGCCGCGCAGGTCCAGGCCGTGCTCCGCGAGATGGAGGGCGAGCAGCCCCAGCGCGCCCACCTGTACTCGGCGGTGAAGGTCAAGGGCCGGCGGCTCTACGACTACGCGCGGGCAGGCGAGGCGGTGGAGGCGCCCGTCCGAACCATCCGGGTGGACGCCGCGGAGCTCGTCTCGCTCGACGGCGACCTGTTGCAGATGCGGCTCGTCTGCGGTCGCGGCACCTACGCCCGAACCTTCGCCGAGGACCTCGCCAAGCGCCTCGGCACCGTCGGTCACCTCATCGGGCTCCGTCGGGCCCAGAGCGGCGGCGCCACGCTCCAACAGGCGGTCGACATGCGCCGGCTCGCCGAATTGGTGGCCGAGGCGCCCCCGGCCGATCTCGGCGGCGGCGCGGTCGGCGAAGAGGGCTGGCGGGCCGTCCTCCGCTCGGCCCGGGGCACGCCGCGCTTGCCCTGGCGCAGCCCCGAGGCCCGGTGGCCCGACATCGCCCCGCTGCTGCTCAGCCCCACCGAGGTGATGCCCCAGCTCGCCATCCTCGACTTGGACGACCGGGAGGCCCAGCGCCTGCTGCGCTCCGGCCTGCTGCCCACGCCGGACCCGCGGCGCGAGCGCCCGATCGGCGACGGCGCCCGGTTCTGGGTCCGGCACGCCGGGCAGATCTTGGCCTTGGGCGAGCAGCTCGACGGGATGCGGCGCGCGCTGCGGGTCATGCCGCCAGAAGGCTGAGGGAGCCTTGACGACGGGCCGAAGGTGCGAAGGAGCCCGAGCCCGGAGGCCCCATGTCTGACCCCCAGCCCACGACCGCCGCCGATCCCCACGTCGTTCCCCACGTCGTTCCCAGTGCCGAGCGCGGTATTTTCGACGGCGATGAGTGGTCGGTGCAGCTGCCCGATCCCGAGCGCACCCGCCGCGTCGGCCAGGCCTTCGCCGCGGCCTTCCTGGACGGCCGGCGGTCGCCGCTGACCGTGGCCCTCTGCGGCGAGATCGGCGCCGGCAAGACCGCGTTCAGCCAGGGGGTCGGCGAGGGCCTCGGCTGCTTTGAGGCGTTGACCAGCCCAACCTTCGCCTTGATCCACGAGATCGACGGGGACCCACCGGTGCTGCACGCCGATCTGTACCGCCTGGAGCCGGGCGAGCTGCTGCACATCGGCTTCGAGGAGCAGCTCGAGGGTTGGCCCGGCCTCGCCTTGGTGGAGTGGGCCGACCGGGCCCCCGACGTGCTGCCCCTCGACCACCTCGAGCTGCGCCTCGACCTCACCCCCGACGGTGGGCGGCGGCTCCGGGCCCGCGGGCGGGGTCCGCGCTCCGACGCCGCGCTGTTCGCTTGGGCAGCGCGCTGGATGGAGGCCGTGGATCGGTCGATGGGCGGTGCCCGGTGAGCGGCGAGGCGACGGCCGGCAGCCCGGCGGACCGCCCGCGCTTCGGTCGGGCGGAGCGCGCCGCCCAGACCCGCCCCTTGTGGCTGATGATCGTGATCTTGCTCATCACCACCGGCGCCTTGGCCGCTTGGAACCACCGCCAGCAGGCCGCGCCGCCGCCCCTCACGGTCGTCGAGGTGCGCGGGGAGGTCCCGTCGCCGGGGCACCACGCGCTGTCGGGCGCGCCCAGCGTGCACGGAGCGCTCCGGGCCGCGGGGGTGACGACGCCCGGGGGCCCCGACGCCGCGCTAGAGGCCGGCACCCGCGTGGTGTTGGAGCCGGGCGGCGCCGTTCGACTCGAGCGCATGGACGAGCTGGTCGTCGTGGGGCTGCCGGTGGACATCAACCACGCCTCGGTCGAGGCCCTCGCCACCGTGCCCGGCCTGCGGCGCCCCGTGGCCGAGGGGATCGTGGCGCGCCGCACCGAGCTCGGGCCCTTCACCGATCTGTCGGAGCTCGTCGAGGTGAAGGGCATCGGCCCCGCCACCCTCAAGGACCTGCGGCCCTTCTTGGAGGTCCGGCCTTAGCGGGCCCGGGCCCAGCCGAGGGGGCCCTCGAGCGCCTCGCCGGCGTCCACGAGGAAGCGGAGGTGGGCGTGCAGCTGCACCTCGGCGAGCGGCACGACGGCGGGCGGGAGCGGACCGTAGACCTGCGCGACCAGGGCGCTCGGCGCCTGCGGGTGGGGCGCGAGGGCCGCGGCCAGGGCCTCGGTGCGCGCGGCGCGGTGCGCGAGGTTCATGCGGAAGACATCGCCGCCCGGTCGCAGGGCCGGTCCGTGGGCGGGGAGGGCCCAGGTCGGCTCCAGGGCCGCGAGCCGCGCAAGCCCCGCCATGAACGCGGCGAGATCAGCGTCTGGCGGCGCCAAGATGATGGTGCCTTCGCCCGCCACCATGTCGCCGGCCACCACGGCCGAGGCCGCGGCGCTCCACAAGCAGAGGTGGCCGACCGCGTGACCGGGGGTGTGGAGGGCCTGCCACTCGACGCCATCGACGTGCAGCACGTCACCCTCGACGACGGGCCGCAGATCGTCCCGGCCGAGCGCGGCGGCGGTGAGGGGGTGCGCGTAGGCGGCGGCCCCGGTCTGCTCGAGGAGCGCGTCCAGCCCGCCCACGTGGTCGGGATGGTGGTGCGTCAGCAGGACCGAGCGGACCCGACGCCCGTCGAGGGCGGCCAACAGCGCGGCTTGGCCATCGGGCCAAGGGCAGCCCGGATCAACGACCATCACGTCATCTTGGCCGAGCACCCAGGCGTTGGTCGTGGTCGCCGGCGGCAGGGTCGGCGAGGGGACGGCGATGCGCTCGATGTGGGCCGAGACCCGCTCGCGGGCGACCGCCCCGCTCAACCGAAGCGCCCGATGAGGTAGCTGATGGCGACCACCACGAAGATGGCGATCATCACGATGGCCACGAGCTCGGTCGGGCCCACGGGCAGCTTGTACGGCGCCAGGGGCGGGCCATCCTCGGCCGGATCGGCGGGCGCCTCCGGGGGATCGGTGTCGGCCCGCTCCTCGACCTCGTCGGGGGCCGCGACCACCGGGGGGCTGGACCGCCGGGCGGTGGCCGCGGGCGTGAGCAGCGAGGCGGAGGCGACGCTCCCGGGGAAGCCCGGCCCCGCCGGCTCCGGGGCGATCGACGAGGACGAAAACGACGGCGAGGACGCGAAGGAGGCGGAGGGGGCCGAGACGCTCGCGTCGGCCTCGGCGGAGCCCAGCCCGCCAAAGCTCGGCTCGGGCATCTGGATGGCGGGCCCCGAGCGCGACAGCCCCTCCAAGGAGGGCTCGGCGGCGGCCGGCGCGCCGCGGGCGGCGTGGCGCCCCAGCCCGAAGGAGGGCTCATCGGGCTGATCTTGGCGAGGACTGCCCAGGGTCGGCCCGCGGTGGCCGAGCACCGGCGGCAGCTCCGGCGCGTCGGTGTCATCGCTGCGGGTGTCGCGGTCGACGCTGCTCGCCCCGACCTCGCCGGCGGGCGAGATGGGCCGCGGGCCGCCGAGCTCGGGGCCATCGTCGCGCCGCCAGATGTCGGTGCGGGGGCGGTTGGAGCCCGCGCCAGGGGCCTTGCTGGCGGACGAGACCGCGGCCTCGCGGGCCGACTTGAGCGAGGTGGGCACGTCCTCCGCGTCGTTGCGGGCGGCAGCGGCGCGCTGGGCGGCGGCGGCGATGGCGGAGGTGCGGCCGGCGGCGCTCGGGGCGGTGCGGCGCGTGGTGCTGGCCTCGATGTTGTTGCCGCGGGGGCGCCCGCGATCCGCGCCAGGCTCGGTGCGGGCCGGATCCAGCGGTCGGTCCTCGCTGAAGGGGTCGCCCTCGACCTCCACCCGGGCCGCCGCGGCGGTCATCAACGCGCGGGCCCGCGACACCAGGGCCAGCCGGTCCGGGCGCCCGAGCGCGCGCCCGACCTCGAGGAGGTCCTTGATCAGCTCGCTCTCGGTGCCGTAGCGGGTGCCGGCGGCGGGCGAGAGCAGCTTGGCCAGGCAGCGGGACATCGCGGGCCACCGGCGCTCGACCCGGGCCAGCCAGGGCTCCACCTTGCCGTCTAGGGCGGCGGCCTCTTGGTCGGGAGCACCGTGGTAGAGGGTGTTCCCGAGCAGCAGCTCGACGCCGAGCGCGCCGAGGCGCCACTGGTCGCTGCGGGCGTCCACGAAGGCGCCCGCGGCCTCCTCGGGCGGCACGTAGCCAGCGGGCACCGGACGGGGCATCGCCCCGAGTCCTCCGATCATCACGCGACCATCGTGGCGCAGGTAGATCGTCTGGGGGCTGAGCCAGCCGTGAAAGATGGCGCCCTTGTCGTCGGCGCGCGCGTGGATGTGCCGGAGGGCCTCGGCGACCTCGACCAGGATGTCAACGGCCGTCGCGGGATCGACGGTGAGCTTGCCCTCGGCGCGAGCCACGAGGATCTGGTCGAGGCCGACCCCCTCGATCCAGCTGGTGGAGACGGCGATCTGGCTCGCGTAGTAGCCGAAGGTGCGGGGCAGGCGAGGGTCGTCCATCAGCCGCAGCACGTCGTATTCATGGCGAACCCAGGCGCCCGCTACATCGTCCCGGGGGTTGTCGGCGATGCGCACCGCCACGACCGTCGGCTCGCGGCTGCCCCCGGGCCGCAGCGCCCGGTAGAGGCTGATGTCGAGGTGCTGGTCGACGAGGTCCGCGAGCTCGAATGGGCCGACACGTTGGCCAGCGCGGGGCGAGGAGGACGCGGGCAGGGTAGCCTCCGGGTGCCCACCGGTGGGGCAGGCTCGGTCTTTTGCATGCGCTCGGGGGAGGGAGCTGCGCCGAGGCCCATAGCCTGTCGGGCCCGCCGCCTGCCACGCCCCGCGCCGGCCCTCAGGTCAGGTCGATGAGCAGGTCCTGGGCGCCCGAGAAGTCGACGCGCACCAGCTCCGTGCCGAGATCGAGCTGCCGCAGGTAGGTGCGGAACAGCAGCTTGCTGATCGAGACCGAGTTCTCCGGATCAAAACGCAGCCTTGGCCCCGAAGCCCGCCTCTCGAAGGAGCCGCTCAGCGTCGGGCTGATGAGGAGCTGCACCTCGGTGCCCAGCAGGCGCACCGGGCGGCGGATGGCGGGCCCCTCGTTGAGGAAGCGCTCGTGGCTGAGCTGAAGGGGGCCACGCGCCGCGATCTGGCCTTGAAAGCCAGCGCTGATGGAGATGCCCATCACCCGCACGAGCTCGGTCAGGGGCAGGCCGGTCCCCGCGGGCGACTGCAGCAGGCCGATGAGGTCGCTGACCTCGGACCGGAGGTCCGGTCGGCGGATTCGCACGGGCTCAAAGAACATCCGGCTTCCGAGGGCCCGGGCGGGCCAGAGGGGGCGCTGTTCCTGCGGAGGCAGGGGAGGGGGGCGCAGCGGCCCGCCCGCGCGCGAGGACCCTCAGCCTATCCGGTCCCGAACGCGCGCCGCGGGCAGAAGCGGGGGCAGCCCCGCACGCGCGGGGGACACGGCGGCCGCCGAGCGCCCCACCGTGTTATCAGTCGGGGCCCGGCTACCGGGCGCCCCCCGGATGGTCCGTCCGCGGGCGGACGGGCGCGGACCGCGTGCCACAGTGGATGGACTGGTGCCCATCGAGCCCCCCGAATTCAAAGCCTTGATGAGCCGCTTCGCGAGCGGCGTCACCGCCATCACCGTCCTCGACGAGGGCGGCGATGATCACGCCATGACCGCCAGCGCCTTCTGCTCGGTCTCGGCCGACCCGCCGCTGGTCTTGGTCTGCGTGAGCAAGAAGGCCGTCACCCACGATAAGCTGCTCAAGCGCGGCGCCTTCGCCATCAACCTGCTCGACGCCGAGCAAGAGTCGGTGTCCAACCGCTTCGCCGGCTGGTGGGAGCCCGGCCGCTCCAAGTGGGCCGACCTCGCGCTGAGCCGGGGCCCCCACAGCGGCGCGGCCTGGATTGAGGGGGCGCTCGCCCAGCTCGATTGTTCGCTTCACGCTGCCCATGATGGCGGCGACCACACCATTTTCATCGGGCGCGTCGAGGCCGGGCGCCTCAGCGAGGTCGAGCGCGACGCGCTCCGCCCCCTGCTCTACTTCTCAGGCCGCTATCGGCAGCTCAGCTGAACACGCCGCCGTCCGGCTGGACGGCGCTTCGATTCGACTTCAATGCGTCCATTGGGGCCCCGGCGCGACCGTGAGGGCCTCGGCTCGGAGGAAGAGATGGCCAAAGCGAAGCATGTGGTCGTGACCGGCGGAGGCCGCGGGATTGGCGCGGCGACCGCCCGGCGCTTCAAGTCGCTTGGGTACCGCGTCACCCTGATGGCGCGCACCCGCAACGAGATCGAGCCACTGGCCGATGAGATCGGCGCCTACGCCGTGCGGGTGGACGTGGGGGACCCCGCCAGCGTCGAGGCGGCCTTCATGGCGGCTGGGCCGGTGGACGTGCTGGTCAACAACGCCGGTATGGTCCGCCCGAGCTTGGTGATGAAGACCGACGTGCGGGTCTGGGAGGAGCACCTCAAGGTCAACCTCACCGGCGCCTTCCTCTGCTCCCTCAAGGTGCTGCCCGGCATGATCTCCCGCAAGTGGGGCCGGATCATCAACGTCGCCGGCGTCCACGCCCTCAAGGGCGACGCCTACCTCGCCGCCTACTGCGCCTCCAAGGCCGGTTTGTTGGGCTTCACCCGGGCCTTGGCCATGGAGGTCGGCGACCAGGGCGTGACCGTCAACGCCATCTGCCCCGGCTTCGTGGACAGCCCGCTCATGCAGTCGGCGGTGGCGAGCATCGCCGAGCGCGCCGAGGTCACGCCCGAGTCGGTCTTCGAGCGCTTCAAGGCCCGCAGCCCGCAGGCCCGCGCCTTCACCACCGAGGAGATCGCCGAGGCCATCAGCTTCTTCGCGACCCCTGGCGCCGCGGCCATGAACGGCCAGTCCCTGGTGCTCGACGGCGGCGAGCTGGCCTGAGCAGGTCCGCGTCCGCCCGGGCTGTCTGACGATGCAACGAAGGGGCCGCGCCCGCAAAGCGCCGCCCCTGTCGTCTTTTCGGGGAGCTGGGCTCAGGGCTCGAAGCGGTAGCCCACCCCGTGGATCGTGAGGATGTGCCGGGGGTCTCCCGGCATCGGCTCGATCTTCTTGCGGAGCTTGAGGATCTGGTTGTCGACCGTCCGCGTCTGCATGGTGGGCGCGTAGCCCCAAACGTGCTCCAGCAGCTCCTCGCGCGTGACGTCCTGGCCGCGCTTCTCGATGAGGTAGCCGAGCACGCCGGCCTCGTGGGTGGTGAGGCGGATGTCCTCGTCGTCGCGCTGGAGGATGCGGCGGCGCAGGTCCACCGTGATGTTGCCGAAGCGGAAGGGGCCCTCCTGGTGCGTCAAGCCGAGCACCCGCAGGCGCGCCCGCACCCGCGCGAGGAGCTCCTTCATCGAGAAGGGCTTGATGATGTAGTCGTCCGCCCCCGCGTCCAGGCCCTCCACCCGGTCGAGCTCCGAGGTCTTGGCGGTGAGCATGATGATTGAAAGATCAGCGTCTTGTTCGCGCAGGTAGCGGAGGATGGTCAGCCCATCGATGCCTGGCAACATCCGGTCGAGGATGACGACGTTGGGCTCCCAGGCGCGGATCGTGTCGAGCGCGGTCTCGCCGCGATCAAAAGACCGAACGTTGTAGCCTTGGTGCTTGAGCGCGGTCTCGACGCCCAACGTGATGGTCGCGTCGTCCTCGACCAAGACGATTTTTGCACCTTCATGGGACATTGCGGGTCTCCCCTCAGCCGAGCCCGGCGGTGGATCAGGATCGGGGTGTCGGAATCGCGCCCCTCAGGCGTGACACCCATCCGGCAAAGCCCCGAGCCTTGGGGTCTCGGAGCTTCAAACGAAAGCGCGCGCCCCCGTCGATGCCCTCCGTGCAGTCTACCAGCCCTTGGTGGGCCGCGGCGGCCTCGCCCACGAAGGCCAAGCCCAGCCCATGCCCCCCGGACTTGCCCCGCCCTGGGCCCTCCACGCGCACAAAACGCTCGAAGATCTTGCGGCGCATCGGCGCCGGCACGCCGATCCCGTTGTCCGCCACCTCGACCACCGCCCAGGCCCCGTGCTGGAAGGTGCGGACCTCGCAGCGCAGCTTCTGCCCGGTCTTTCGATACTTGAGCGCGTTGTCGAGCAGGTTGCCCAGCGCGTCCTGCATCAGCGGCTCGTCGATGTTCACCCCCGAGGTCGGCCGGAGATCAGCGACCAGGTCGGCGTTCTGGGCGGCGAACCGCGGTCCCCAGCGCCCCACCACCACCCGGGCGAGGTCGTCGAGGGGCATGCGGCGGGTGCCCCCGAGCTCCGGCCGCCGCGCCGCCGCCAGCACCTCATCGATGCGGGCGCCGAGGTTGTCGCACTCGCCGAGGATCTTGCCGAGGAACCGGCTGCGGGTGGCGGGATCCTCGGCGGCCCCGAGCTCCAGCGTCTCGGCCATCACGCGAATGCCCGCCAGCGGGGTCTTCAGCTCATGGGTCACCCGGGCGATGAAGGCGTCCTGGCGCTCGCTGAGCTCCCGCGCCCGGCGGTCAGCGGCGAGCTGCATCGAGAGGGCCATGCCGGACAGCAGGAGGGCCGCCACCACCGGAGCGAGCACGCTGAGCAGGTCTTCGGCGACATCGACCGGGCGGCTCTGGGGGCTGCGGCCGGCCGCGATGTGGAGCTGCGGGAACAGCGGCCCCACCGGCACCTCGATGTGGTGCCGCGGATCGAGGGTGGCTCCATCGCCGAAAATGACGCGGTGGTCGCGATCGACGAGGCGGTACTCCGCCACCGGCCCCTCTCGGGCGATCCGCATGATCGGCCGCAGCAGCGCCTCGCTGTCGATGAGGAGCACCGCCACCCGCCCCGCCGGCAGCGCCGTCCACGCCAGGATCCACTGGGGGAAGGCGCCCTCGGCGTGGCTCAGGTGCAGGCGATCGGGGCTCAGCGTCGGCGCGACCGCCCCCATCGTGTCGAGGACGGCCTGCACGGCGACCACCCGGCGCTGGGCCCGCGCCAGCTCGGCCAGGCGCTCGGGCGTCGCCGCCGCCGGGAGGTCTCGGCTGAGGATGCGCTCGGCGACCGCCAAGGTCTCCTTGAGCTGCGGGGCAGGTAAGCCCATGATCTCATCCGCGAGGAAGGACAGCGTGGCCGCGTGGGCCTCCGGCTGCTGCAGCGAAAGCTCGGCCTGCGCGGCGATCTCCAGGCGCTGCACGAGCCGCCGCAGGTCCAGCCCCCGGTGCACCCCCTCCACCAAGCCCAGCCGCAGCGGCAAGCGGCGCTCGTCGAGGGTCGCCAGCGCCATCTCGGGCGCGCCGAGGCTCAGGTAGAGGCGCCCGGCCTGCAGCCGGGAGAACAGCAGGGCCTCGTCATCCTCCGGCTCGCAGCGGGCGAATTCGAGGGCGGCCTCGGTCGCCTCCCCGGCGGTCTGGCGCTGGGCGGCGAGCCCGATGCAGGGCTCCGCCAAGGTCGCCTCGGCGTCCTCGTGCTCGCTGGGGCGCGGCCACCGCATCACCAAGCCAGCGGGGCCCGGCTCGAGCAGCATCCAGGCGTCAAACCACGGCACCTTGCTGCGCTGTCGGTGCTCGGTGAGGCCCGGGGCGGGCTCGTCGGGCAGGCCCGAGAGCCAGGCCATCACGCTCTGCTCGACCTGCTGCCCCCACAGGTGCATCAGCGCCGTGAGCTCTCCTTCGACGCTCACCGCGTTCTCGACGACGAACTCACGGCGGCTGCTCCAGGCGCGCTGACCGGCGTAGGCGCTGAGCAGCACCAGCACCGCCGCCAAGAAGACGGTCGAGTACAGTCGGAGCCGGTCAATCGCCCAGAATGACCTCATGCACGCCACCCTTGACCCTAGGCCCCGAGGGCGGCGCCCCCGAGATCAGCGTCCCCGCGCCACCGGATCGAGGGCCGGCCTATCCGATTCGCCCCGCGCCGGGCCGGAGGTGAGGGCAGCCCGGCAGCGGAGGCCCGCCGGGGGCGCTGCCGCGGCGGGATCGCGGGCGGCCGCGAGCTCCAGGTCCACCCGCAGGCCGAGGAAGAGCCGCTCCACGTCAATCCCGAGCTCCGTCAGCGCCGAGCGCGCGCCCGCGTCCCCGGCCGAGGCCGCGTGGGCGTAGCGCAGGACCGCGCCGCGCACCTCGCCAGAGCGCTCCAGCAGACGGGCTTCAGCCACGAGCCGCTCCTCAGTCCGCTCGTCGCAGACGCCGCCGAGCGGCCCGGAGCTCGGGGCCTCGGCAGTCGGGGACGACCCGCGCATCAACAACGACGCGTAGGCCTGGGCGGCCCGCTCAGGTTCGCTGAAGGTCGCCAAGGACGGATCCCGCCGCAGGTTGGCCGCCGAAGCGCGCCGCTGCTCCTCGGCGCTCGGGAGGCGCCGGCGAAAGTCCGCCCGCACCTTCTCCCGCGCCCTGGCGTCAATGTCGTCGAGGGCCCGCAGCGCGCGCGCCCGCACCACGCCCCGCTCGTGCGCCGCGATGCTGACCAGCAGCGGCTCGTGCTCGGGGCCGCCGCGCTCGGCCAAGCGGCTCATCTCGGCCAAGACCGCCGCGCTGTCCGGCAGCCCGCCGACCGGGAAGCGCGACAACAGCGCCGTATCCGGCGCTTCGGCGGCCGAGGCCACGGTCGAGGACGCAGTCGCGGAGAGGTGCAGGCAAACCGTCCAGGGGACCCAGAGCAGCATCGGACCTCCGTCGGGGGCCGCGCGCCCCGCTCAGGCATCGGGCCCACGACCCAGACATTGAGCCCGGCCCAACAGAGACCGTCAGCGGCGCGAACGGGGCTGGATCAGTCCGCGGTCGATACGCGATCCCGGCCGCTGCGCTTGGAGGCGTAGAGGGCGCGGTCGGCCCGGGCCAGCCACTCGGCGGACGCCTCCCCGACGTGCCGCTCGGCCACGCCGAAGCTGGCCCGGACCGCGAGGCCCGGCACGACCTCCGCCCAGGGGTGCGCGGCGATGGCCCGCCGGAGCCGCTCAGCGATCTCCGCCGCCAAGGCCCGGCCGGTGCTGGGCAAGAAGACCACCAGCTCCTCGCCGCCGTAGCGCACGCACACGTCCCGATCCCGCACGCCCGCGAGCAGGAGGCCGCCGGTCGCCCGGAGCACGGCGTCTCCCACCGCGTGGCCGAAGCCGTCGTTGACCTGCTTGAAGTGATCGATGTCCACGTAGATCACGCTGATCGGCTGGCCGCTGGACTCCGACCGTGCCACCGAAGCGGCGAGCTCGTCCTGCATCCAGCTGCGGGTGAGCAGCCCGGTCAGCGGATCCCGGTCGGCCACCGCGAGGCGCTGCCCCACCCGGCGCAGCAGGGCGACCTCCTCCAGGGTCATCATGTCGAGGCGCAGCTCGAAGGCCCCGACCACCAGCCGATCGCCCACGCTCAGGTAGGCCTCGTCCAAGGGCGCGCCGTTCATGAGGGTGCCGTTGGTAGAGCGGAGATCGTGGGCCCACACCCGCCCGCGCTCATCGGCCCCGACCTCGAGGTGGCGCTTGCTGACAGCGTTGTCGGGGAGGCGAAGCCCGGCGCTCGGGTCCCGGCCAATGACGACCACCTCGCCGGGCCCGATCATCGCGTGGAGGAACAAGTCCGGCCCGGCGACCACCCGCAGCGTGGGGAAGACCGCCTTGCCGCCGCCCTGGCTCGGCCGCTGGAATTGCAGCGTCTGGTCCGAGACCTCGTCGTCCTCTGGCCCCGCGAAGGGATCGTCCGTGCGCGCCGCCATTCGCCCTCCATCGAGCCCAGACCAAGGCACTGCCCGAGGGCGAGCGGGCCCCCGACGAGACAGGGGGGAGATCGGCGCGCCCCGCCCGATCCTTAGCCGAGCGCCGCAGAACCGGAAGATCAGACCGGGGAAGCCCGGAGGCCGGCCCCGCGGGCCTCAGCGCTGGCCCTGCTCCAGCACGTGGAACTCGACGCGGCGGTTGGCCTCGTCGGCCTCGCGACCCGTCGCGGCCACCATGGGCGCGCTCTCGCCGTAGCCCTTCGCCTTGAGGCGCTTGGGATCGACGCCGTGCACGTTGATCAGGTAGCTCCGAACCTGCTCGGCCCGCTGCTGCCCGAGCTGGAGGTTGTAGGCCGCCGAGCCCACGAGATCGGTGTGGCCCTGGATCTCCAGCAGCTTGATCTCCGGGTGCGAGGCCATCACCGCCGCCACATCGTCGAGCACGCCCTTGGCCTCGGCCTTGAGGCGGGCTTGGTTGGTCTCGAAGTTGATCTTGTCCATGATGATGACCTTGCTGCCCTCCAACCGCGCGCGCGACCCGCCGAGAACAACCTCCTTCTCAATGTTCTTGAGCTGCCCGCCCTCACCCCGCTCGCAGGCCGCCGCCCGGTGCTCGGGGCTGTAGCCGGGCGCCGAGACGACAAATTCGTGGGCGCCGCCCGGGGGCAGGGTGAAGCGCGCCACGCCGCTGTTGGGGTCGGTCTGCGCGGAGACAAGCCCCTTTCCGGACGAGACCTTCGCGGCGATTGGCCGTTGCTCGGCGTCGCGGACGAAGATGGTGACCTCGCAGCTCCCGGAGATGCGGGCCAGCGCGATGCGCTGCTCATGGTGGGTGGTGGCGGGGATCTCGAGCACGCCGCTGACCGCGCTGAAGCCCGAGGCCTCCACGGTGAAGTTGTAGACCCCCGGCTTGAGGTGCAGCACGAGCGGGCCCTCGTGGGGGGCGATCACCCGGCCGCTGCTCGGGCCCGAGACGATGGTGAAAGAGGCCTCTGCCACGCTGCCCCCGTCCTCGGCCAAGAAGCGGAGGTGGGTGGGCGTGCGGCCGGGGCCCGGCGCGGTGAGGGTCGCGTCGATGCCGGGCTTGGCCGAGCCGAAGGTGCCCGAGACCGCGGCGATCCACCGGTGGCTGGGCGCGCCCATGCCCTCGGTCAGACCAAAGCCGGCCCCCACGCTCACGAGCAGCGGGTCGATGGGCCGGGCCCGCAGCGAGAGCTGGGCCTCGAGGGGGGTGGCCGCAGCGCCGGTGCTGCTCCCCAAGAAGCGCGTGCCGATGAGCTCGGCGGAGCCCCGGAGCGGCCCCACGAGGCGGCTGGTGGCGCCGAGGCCCCAGTGAAAGCGGTTGCCCCACACGCCATCGGCCGGCAGGACCTCCTTTTTGGAGAACAGCAGGCCGAGGGTGCCGGCGACGAACCGGTCGTCATTGCCGTAGGTCACGGCGCTCCGCAGGCCGCCGCTCCAGCTGGGCTCGCCGACCCAGGCCTGACCGTCCCCAGACGCAGTTTGCACATGCGCGCCAAAACCTAATCCAACCGGCGCCTTTCCGCGCTCCAGCACCTCAGCGCGGGCGTCGAGGCGGAGATCGCCCAGCACCTTCGCCTCGCCGGGATCGACGCCGAGGCCCACCACGCCCATGTGCAGCGGCAGATCGAGGCCCAGCCGCACCGGCCCGATGTTTCCCCAGGTCTGGAGGTTCATCGTGTGAACCTTCTCCAAGATCGGCCGCTCAGAGCCATTCTCGTAGCGCCACACCAAGGGGTCCTTGGCGTAGTTGTAGATGAGTCCGGCGCCGAGCAGCTCGGGCCCGTTGCGTGAGTCGTCGATGGAGATGAAGTCGTCCTCGCCGATGGCGGGGCGAAAGGTCTGGCCGTTCATCTCTTGGGCGGCGGCCGAGCCCGTCACGCTGAGGGCCGCGACCGCGCCGAGCGCCTGGCTCCGACGCCGCCGGCTGGCCGCGGCGACCATGGCGAGCAAGGCCGGGACCAACGCCGAGGGGAGGGGCAGGGCCGAGCAGGCGCCGCCGGTGATCTTGCCGCCGGCGAGGCCAAACAGCGGGTCGGTGTCCGCGCCAAAGCCGTCGGAGCCGCCCCCGTCGCCGCCGCCGTTGTCCGGGTCCAGCACGTCGGGGACACCATCGTCGTCGGCGTCATCGACGCAGGACTCCTCGCCGTCGGGCAGGCCGTCGTCGTCCGAGTCCGGGTCGTTGGGGTCGGTGCCGCACTGCTCCTCGCGCGCGTTGTCGGCGCCGTCGCCGTCCAGGTCGCCGCAGGGGCCGTCCTCGTTCTCGGCGTCGGCCCAGTTCTCCACCGCGTCGCAGTCGGGGTCGGCCCGGCCCTCTTCGTAGTCCGCGATGCCGTCGCCGTCGGCGTCGGTGTCGAGGTGGTTGGGGATGTCGTCGCCGTCGATGTCATCGGTCCCCTCCACCTCGGTGGGGATGCCGTCGCCGTCGTCGTCGGGGTCGCACCAGTTCTGGCGGTCGTCGCGGTCGCTGTCCTCGCGGCCCTCCGCGGTGTCGGGCAGCCCGTCGCCGTCCCGGTCGTCGGCGTCGGCCCCCGGCGTGTCGTTGCAGTCCAGCTCGTCGAGGTCGCCGATGCCGTCGCCGTCGCTGTCGACGATGAGGGGCGAGGTCCCGCCGGTGATCTCGCGCCCGTCCTGCGCGCCGTCGCCGTCGGTGTCGGCGTTGTAGGGGTCGGTGCCGTAGCTGAGCTCGTCCCCGTCGTTGAGGCCGTCGTCGTCCGAGTCGGCGTCGGCCGGGTCGGTGCCGGTGACCACGACCTCGCTGTAGTCGGAGAGCCCGTCGCCGTCGGTGTCGCTGAGCTCGGGGTCGGTGCCGAACTCCGCCTCTTGGGTGAGGCTCAGGCCGTCGGCGTCGGCGTCGGTCACGAAGACATCGCTCAGCGCGTCGGAGAGGTCGCCGCCGACGTTGTTGTCGATGCCGAGCAGGTCGGTGCGCAGGGCGAAGGGAGAGCCCCCGCCTTCGGTCGTGGCGAAGCCGAGGCTGTAGCCGAGCGCCGTGGCAAAACCGCAGTGCGCGTCAAGAGTGGCGCGTGGGACGCGCATCTCGACGAAGTAGTCCTCGTCCGAGCCAAAGCCGCTGGTGCCGTCGCCGACCGGGGTCACGCGGGCGGAGGGCGTGCCGGTGGAGAGCGGGGCGGCGAGGTACCAAGTGGCGAGGGTGTTGGGGGCGTCCGTCCACCCGCCGGTGGTGAAGGTCGTATTCTTGTAAATGCCGAGCACGGTGCCGCTCTCGCGGAGCTGTACCACGCACTCGTACTGCGAAGGATCACCGTCGGTGTCGATGAGCACGCCGTAGAGGTCCCGCATGGTGCTGCCGGGCGCCCGTGGATCGTCCTCGAGGCGCGCCCGGAAGGAGGCGTCCTCTGCGTCGATGTACCAGTAGAGGGAGGGCCGGAGCGCGTCACCGACGATGTCCACGGCGTTGCTGCCGGGGAAGTCGTAGATCGGGTCGATGACCGGGACGCCGCCGGCCGAGACCGGCTGCCAGCTGGACGACAACGGAAAAGCCGCCGAGGCCGTCGAGGGCAAGGCGGACAGGGCGCCGACCAGGAGCGCGATCACTCCGCTGTACAGGCCGCCGGTGGGCTGTCGCTTTCGCATGGGTGTCGCGCTCCGATTCGGTTGACGCCGCGGGGGTCACGGTCGACGCGTCAAGATTTAGCCTGTTGCGATACCTCGGGGCTACCCCGGACCCGGCCTGCGGCGCCCCCGGGCACCCGTCATCGCCGAGCCAAGCCCGCGCCCAAGCTGCCGAAGACTGCCTCATTGACGCCATTCTCGCGCAGCGTGCCCGCCTGCGCTTCGCAGGATAGCCGCGCGCATGTCTTCTCCCTCCGACCCTTCGACCGCCCCGAGCGCCGCGGACCCTGCGGCGCCGCAGCCTGACGCGCGCAGCCACCCGAGCGGCCCCGCTTTGGCCCCAGAGCACGCGCCCCCGGGCGCGGCGGCGGTGGGCCCCTGCCCGCCGGAGCTCCGCGCGAGGCTGCAGGGCACCTTGCGCGGCATGGGCTCCGTGCTGGTCGCCTTCTCGGGCGGGGTGGACTCCGCGGTGGTCGCGGTGCTGGCCCACGCGGTGCTCGGGGAGCGGGCCGTGGCCTTCACGGCCGACTCTCCGACTTTTCCGCCCGAAGAGCTCGCCATCGCCAGCCGCATCGCCGCGCAGCGCGGGCTGGTGCACCGGGTGGTCCACAGCGCCGAGCTTGAGCGCGAAGGTTACGCGCGGAACGCCGGGGACCGCTGCTACTTCTGCAAGACCGAGCTGTTTACGCTGGCGGTCGCCGAGGCGGAGCGGCGGGGCCTCGCCTTCATCGCCGACGGCACGCTGCCCGATGATCTCGGCGAGCACCGGCCGGGGCTTCGGGCCGCCGCCGAGCAGCGCGTGCGGCACCCGCTGGTCGAGGCCGGCCTCAACAAGGCCGCCGTCCGGGCGCTGGCGCGCGAGCTGGGCCTCGAGGTCTGGGACAAGCCGGCGTTCTCCTGCCTCGGAAGCCGCTTCCCGGTCGGCACGCGGGTCACGCCCGAGCGGGTGCGGTCCGTGCAGCGAATCGAGAGCTTCTTGCGGATGATGGGGGCCAAACAGCTCCGGGCCCGCTGGCACCTGCTCGACGGGGCGCCGATGATCCGCATCGAGGCGCCCACCGACGAGCACGCCCTGTACGTTGATCCCGCGGTTCGCCAGGGCCTCGACGAGATCGCACGCGCCGAGGGCGTGCGGTGGCTGACCCTCGATCTGGGCGGCTACAAGCGGGGTGGCCTGTCCTTCGCCATCGGCGGTGCGCATTGACCACGCCCGTCGACGAGCTGCCGTTGTCGGAGCCCGGCCTCGGGGATCGGCTCAACCCAGCCGAGAGCGGCCATCAGCGGCGCATCTTCATCGAGCTGACTGCGCTCTGGATCGTCACGCTGCTGTTGATCCGCCTCGTGGTGGTGCTTCACGACAATGGCGTCCATGAGGTCGTTCTAGCGGCGGTGCCCCTGTTGTTCATCTACGCGCCCGTGGCCCTGTGCCAGTGGCGCAAGGCCGACTCCTACGCCTACCGCCTCTTCATCCCGGCGCTCCGCGATCGCGCGACGTGGCGGCGAAGCTTCCGAGACGCTGGGCTGGTCACCGCCGCCATCTTGGTGCCTTGGCTGGTCGGCTACCACCTCTACCAGTCGGTGCTGTTCGGGCATGGGCCCAGCCTGCGCCTGCCGCCCGAGCTGCCGCTGCTCATCGCCTACCAGGTGTTCTTCGTGGCCATCCCCGAAGAATTCTTCTACCGCGGCTACTTTCAGACCCGCCTCAACGAGATCTTCGCCCGCAAGTGGCTGATCTTCGGCGTGCCGATGGGCTGGGGATCGGTCATCGCCGGCCTTTACTTCGCGTTCGGTCACTCGGTGGTCGAGCTGCAGTGGTGGCACTTCGCCACCTTTTTCCCCGGCATGGCCTTCGCGTGGCTGCGCGAGCGCACCGGCGGGGTGGTCGCCGGGGCGCTGTTTCACGCCTTCTGCAACGTGTCGGTGGTGGTGCTCGACACCGTCTACGGCCTGCGCTGAGGGCGCGGCGGCCGGCTCAGGCCCCGTCGGGGTTGGGGAAGCCATCGAGGCGGTTGCGCTTCCAATGCTGGTAATGGCGCTGGCAGAAGCCGCGCGCACGGGCAGGCGCCCCGCAGTCGGGCACCTTGCACAGGCTGGGGGCGGCCGCTGCGGAGGCCCCCTCGAGCTCGGAGGCGGGCGCTGCAGGCGCGACAGCGGCGGCGAGAGGGGAGGGGACCACCGCCGCCGGAGCCTGGGCCGCCAGGGCCGCCTGCACCTGGCGCAGGATCATCCGGTCGAGCACCGCGGGGATCGAGGCCTGGAGGGCGGCGTCCACCCGCGCCAGCAGGGCCGCTTCGCTCAACGGCCGGGGCGCCTCGCTCAGGCGGAGGTCAAGCCGGCCGAGCGCGGCCCCGAGCGCCTCGATCTGCGCGGTCACCGAGGCGATGTCATTGATCATGCCAGCTTGCTGATCGCGCACCGCGCGGAGCTCCGCGTGCACGGCGTGCAGATCGCCGCGGGGCGCGAGGCCGTCCAGCTCGCCGCGGATCGCGACCAGCTCTGCCATCGCGGCCTCTCCCGGGCCCCGATCGGCGGAGGAGAGCGCCTCGAGCTGCTCGGCCACCCCGTCGAAGCGGGCCTCCAAGCCCAGGACGCGCTCCTCCACCGCGGCGGCAACGCCGTCCTCGTCGCCGGGGAGGGCGTTTTGGGCCATCTCCCGGAGCTGCTGCTGCGCGGCGTCCAGCGACTCTTCGAGCACGCTCACCCGCTCCACCACGCCCTCGGCCTGCTCGACGAGCCGCCGAACCCCGCCGGTGGCCCCGACGAGCTGCCCGCGCAAGTTGTTGACGAGGTCACGCAGCTCCTTGAAGTCGGTGCGGCTCGGCACCTGCCGGGCGTCAAGGGTCTCGTAGATGAGATCTTCAACCGGGCGGCGCAGGAGCGGCAGGGCCGCGTCCGCGACGGTGGCGGCGAGGAAGTCTCGAGAGCTGGACATCGTTCGGCTCCTCCCTGGGCGGAACCAGGCGCGGTGGCCGTCGTACTACCCAATTTGTCGGCCCGCGCCCAATCGACAAGCTCGAGAGCCCTGAAGAACCGTTCGGTCTGGCCGATGTCGAAGCGGATCTCCCTTAGGCGGCCAGCGGTCGCTTTGGCGCCTGATCGCCCGGCGCGCTACGTTGCTCACCCCCCAACTCCGTCCGCGAGGAGGCCTCATGGGCACCTGTCCCTTCTGCCGCGCGTCGATCAGCGAAGAGCTGCTGCGCGTCGGCGGTCGCTGCCCGAGCTGCCTCATCGAGATCCCCGGCGAAGAAGCGGCCACCAACCCCGGCGAGGTGGCCGTCGCCCAGCAGGCCGCGGCCGAGGCCGCCAGTCGGCGCTCCCCCGTGCCGTTCATTGTCGGCGGCATCGTGGCCCTCCTCGTCGTGATCGGCGGCGGCGTCGCCTACTTCGCCAGCGGCGACGGCGAGGTCGAGGTGGTCGCGGCGGACACCGAGGTCTACCGAAAGGCCGGTCGCCACATCAACCTCGACGCGGACGAGGGCCAAGAAGAGGCGGGGAGCCCGTCGGAGGCCGGCAAGGGCCCCAAGGCCGCCAAGCCCAAGCCCACCGCCGCCGCCAAGCCCGACTCCAGCGGCGGTCCCGAGGCCGCGCCGCCGATCCGCGCCGAGGGCGACGGGGTGGCCAGCGCCGACGTCGCCGCGGTGCCCAGCATCGGCGATCCCGGCGAAGGCCAAGCTTCTTCCGCCATCCTCGGCGCCACCCCAGCCTCCCGGAGCCGCGGCGTGCAGGGCCTCGAGGGCTGCGGGGACAGCCTCGCGCCGACCGTCCGAAACGCCGGCAGCCTCCTCGAGAAGAAGCTGGACCGCTGCTACTCCGAGGCCCGTGGCCGCCTCGGCGAGGGCGTGGGCGCCACCATCCGCCTCAACTTCACCTACGAGACCACCGGCAAGCTCAGCAACCCGAGCATGTCGGTCACCGGCAGCACCGACCCGGCCTTCCAGAGCTGCGTGCGCGCGACGGTCGAGGGCAGCACCTTCACCCGCATCTGCGAGCAGGTGGACGTCGAGAAGACCCTGCGGTTCGGCACCGGCAAGTAGCGCCCGCGCGCGCGCCGCAGGCCCTCGGCTCACCCGGTCGGCCGCCCCATCAGGGCGCCCCGCTGAGCCCCCAGCCGAGATCGGGGGCGTAGGGATCCGGCGGCGCGTGCTCGGCGATCACCAGCGGCCTGCCCAGCGCCGCCTGCGCGAGGATCACGACCAGCTCGTTGATCGTGATCTGGTAGGCCCCCACGCTCACCACCCCCGGCAGCGTACCGCGCATGCCCGGCAGGAGCTCGGCCACGGCCGCCCGCAGCTCCTCGGCGCTCGGCCCAGCGCCCGCCGGGACCGAGCCGCGGGCCAATTCCGACGGCCCCCGGGCGGCGGGCAAGCGGTGGCCCTCGGCGGCCGGATCGACCAGCACCGCCATCAGGCCGAGGGCGGCCTCGGTCAGGCTCAGGTCGCCGGGCAGGCGGCGGGGCAGGCGCTGCGCGTCGGCGAGCACCGCAGCAGCGCCCAGCAGGGCATCCTTGGAGACAAAACGTCCCGGCGCCTCCACGGCCGGGGCGGTGTCCACGCGGCCGAGGGTGGCGCCCAACGAGCGCACCCGGGCGGCCGCTTCGCTGGCGGGGAGCACCTTCCAGCCCTTCGCCTCGACCACCTCCCGAAGCCACCGGTCGAGCAGCGCCGGATCGGCGCCCTGCAGCGGCAAGGCGAGGCGGAGCGCCGGCTTGGTGGCCACCAAGGCCGAGGCGCGGTCCAGGGCCACAGGGGTCCAGGCCGGCAGGCTCGGACCGCATCCATCCGACCAAGCGTTCGCCGGCAGCACCCGCCCGCGGGCAGGCTGGCCGTCCACCGAGCGGAGCACCCGGGCGGGGCCGGGCTCGTCGGGGTCGAGCGGCAGCACGGCGCGCACACCCATGGCCTCGAAGGCCTGCTCTGCGCCGCCGCTCAGCGCGTCGATGGCCACCGCGTCCGTGGCCTTGCCGGTCACCAAGCGGAGCGCCCGGACCGGCTCTTGGAGCACAGGGAGCCAATCGTTGAGGATGAGCTGCCCAGGGCCGCGTGGCTGCATGCCCGGCGGCGGCTTCATGCCGGGGGGCAAGGTCGGGTTCACGCCGGGGTTGGGCAGGGTGGAGGCCGCGAGGAGCAGCCCCACCTCGTGCTTCTTCTTGACGAGCTCCCGCAATAACGGCGTTCCGGGGCCGATGAATTCCGGGCTGACCAGCACGGTCGCTCGGAGCTTGTGGCGCTCCAGCACCGAGGTGAGCGCCCCGACCGCGGCGGGGTCCGCGCCCTGCGGCACGTGGATCTCCAAAATGAGCACGCCGTCGCTGATCTCGGGGAGCACAAAAGGAGCGTCGGCGGGACCCGCGACCGCGGTGACGCACCGGGCGGGAGGCTCCGCGCGGACCTCCGACACCCCCGCGAAGCCGAGGCCCATGCCGACGCTGATGCCGACCGCCAGCGCCGAGCGCAGCGGGCCCCACCACGCGCCTCGGCGGGAGACCCGCCCAAGTTCCACGCGAGTGATCCGAGATTGATGGCGCATGAGGCCCTCCTTGGCCGTGCCCTATCCCGGCGGGGCCCCCAGGGCGCGCACGTACAGCAGCGCGTCCTCCCCTCCTCCATAGTAGCCCCGGCGTCGGTAGGAGAGCTCGAAGCCTTCCGTTTCATACAGCCCTCGGGCCGCGGTGTTGCTCTCCCGCACCTCCAGCCACAGGGCCTCCGCCCCCGCCGCGGCGCAAGCCTCCGCGAAGGACCGGAGCAATCGCCGACCGAGGCCGGCCCGCCGGAGCGTCGGGGGCACCGTCACCCGCAAAAGCTCGGCGCGCTCAAACAGCACCTGGCCGAGGATGACGCCCAACACGCCATCCTCGCCGATTGCCACCAAGCTGAGCCCGTGGGGATCCGCGAGGGCGCCCCCGACCGAGGCCGCCGACCAGGCCCCCTCCGCGAAGCCCACCGCCTCCAGGGCCACGATGGCGTCCAGATCCCCCGGAGCGGCCCTTCGGAGCGCGACGTCCGTCATGGCACCGCCGAGGGCACGCGCACCGGCGCCCGACCACGCTGGGCGGGGATCCACTCCACGTAGAGCTCATCGACCGTGCGCCCTTCACTCCGGGCCGCCAAGCTGAGGTTTCGTTGAATGTACCGCTCCACGATCAGCCGGCCGCGGATCAGGGCGAGGAGCCGGGCTTCGTCGAGCCCGTTCTCCGACAGCAGCGCCTGCCAGGCCTCGGGGTCGCCCCAGGCCTCGCGGAGCTGCTCGGCCCGCGCCCGCACCGCCTCGTCGCTGGGGGAGTAGAGGCTGGTGTCTCCGGCGAAGATCCGCACCAGCGCGACATCTGCGACGACCTGCTGCAGATCGGCGCCCGGCGGCCGGGGCGGTCCCCACCAGGGGATCCGGGCCCGAAGCGCGCCCTCAAGCCGGATCTCCGACTCCGTGATGATCCGGTCGCCGATGACGAGCACCATGCGGTCGATGACCACGGCGGCGGGGAACGGCGCGCCCTCCGCCGAAGGCTCCGCTGCACCTTCCGGCGCGTTGTCCGCGGCGTCTTTCGCCGCGCCCTCCGCCGCTGCCCCCACCGTGCCGTCCACAGTGCCCTTCTGGGCGTCCTTCTCGGCGTCCTTCTGGGCGTCCTTCTCGGCGTCCTTCTGGGCGTCCTTGTCGGTGCCTTGGGCGCGGGCCGCGGGGCCAGCGAGGCCCAGGGCGAAGGCGGAGACGAAGGCGACGGCGAAGGAAAGGGCCCGCAAGCCCCCCAGGCGCTGGACCGCCCCGCGGCTGTCCATGGGGCTGCCCCAGCGGCGAAGCGGGCGGCCCGGGGGCAGGGTGGAGCGTGGGCAGCGGGGTCTCATCGGCTCACTCGGGCTCGGTCGGGGCGTCGCACCGCATTATACGGCCGGGCGCTGCGCCGAGCACCGCCCGTCGCGCCCCAGCCCAGGGGACGCGCCCCCTCCGCGCCCCGCCGCACCCCGATCCGAGGACCCGATGACCCTCCAAAGCCCCGCTGCGCTCGGCGATGTCGTGGTCGAGGCCCGTGGCCTCCGCCGCAGCTTCGGTCGGCTGGTCGCGGTCGATGACGTGAGCTTCACCGCCCGCAAAGGGGAGATCCTCGGCTTCATCGGGCCCAATGGCGCGGGCAAGACCACCACGATGCGGATGATCACCGGCTACCTGCCCGCCACCGAGGGCAAGGCCACGGTCGCCGGCTTTGACGTGTTTGACGACAACCTCGAGGTGCGGCGGCGGGTCGGCTACCTGCCCGAGCGTCCGCCGCTCTACCCGGAGCTCACCATCGGGGTCTACCTGCAGTTCGTCGCGGAGCTTCGGGGCCTTCCCCGCGCCCGCCGCGACAACCGCATCGGCGAGGTCATGGAGCGGGTGGGCCTCGCCGGCTGGGAGGACCGAGTGCTCGGCTCCTTGTCCAAGGGCTACCGGCAGCGGGTGGGGCTCGCCCAAGCCGTGCTCCACGACCCGGAGGTGCTGGTGCTCGACGAGCCCACCAGCGGCCTCGATCCCGCACAGGTCGTTGATATTCGAGACTTCATCCGGGACCTCGCCCGCGATCG
>CANHON010000009.1 GCA_947462115.1 Deltaproteobacteria bacterium
ATGTTCCGAAACTCGTGCGCGAAGCCGCGGATGAGCAGGGAGCCCTCGGTGAGCCGGTCCACCCGCCGACGGAGCTCCAAGACCTCGGCGGTCTGCGCGGCGGCGAGCTCCAGCCGTGCGGCGCGATCCACCACCATCAAGGGGGCCAAGGCCGCGTCGAGCTTTGGGGCGCTCTCGACCATCAGCACGAGCGAGGTGCGACCCTCGCTGAGCTCCAAGCTGTCACCGGCGCCGAGCCCGGCGGCGGCCCACCACGTGCAGGGCTCGGGCGCGAGCTCCGATCCGGCGGCAGCCCCGCACAGCATCCGCGCGCCGATCTCCGTGCGAAGCACGATCGCAGCGCGGCGACCACAGGCCTCCAGCGCCTGCAGCAGGAGGTCGCCCAGCCCTCGCGCCCCCATCCCGGAGCGGCTCGCGCGGGCGAGCAGGGGCGTCACTGCCCGGAGCTGAGCATCGACGGACTCGTCGGTAGGGGCGGCCATAACCATCCTCGGGGGTCGGTCCACGCCGAGCCCCCGTTGGGGTGCTGGGCGGGCGCTGCGAACAGCGGCTCCACGGGCCTCGGGGCTACTTGCCCTTCTTGCCTTTCTTGCCGTTCTTGCTCTGACCTTCGCGGTTCTTGAAGTCGCCCCAGTAGCCGCTGAGCTCGAAGCCAAGCTGGACGTACTGCAGCGGGTTGAACCCGATGCCGATCTGCGCCTCCTGGGAGACGCCGTCCTTGTCGTCGTAGTACAGCGTTTGGTTGCCCGGGATCGGGAGCTGACCGAACAAGGCGAGCTCGACCATGTACTTGTTGAGGCGGTAGTCGCCGCCCGCGTGCACGCGCAAGGGATAGGTCTGGGCCTTGTAGAGCGCGTTGTAGTCGATCTGCTCGACGCCCTCGGCCACCTCGGGGTTGTCGCTCTTGAAGGTCATGCCGCCGATGCCGATGCCGCCGCCGACGAAGGCGGAGATGCGCCCCTCGTTGAGCAGCGACTTGTCGATCTCCAGCGTGATCTGGCGGCTCGTGTAGTTGCTGCCAAAGCCGAGCTGCCCGCGCAGGGCGCCGCGCCAGGTGCGGTTGGCGTAGATGAGGCCGCGCACGCCGATGGCCGCGTCGCCCCGGACTTGGCTGAAGTAGTCGTCGCTCAAGGTCTTCTCGTTCTCGTCGAGGAGATCCGTGGGCGCAGTCTCGCCGGACTTGAGGCGGGGCAAGGTCGAGGGGAAGTTGCCTGGCAGCAAGATCGTCGAGAACGTGGGGCCAACGCCCCACATCGGCGGCGCGAGATCGCTCGCGTGGGCGGTCGAGCTCAGGGCGAGGCCAAGAAGGAGTGGAAGCATTCAGTCTCCCTGCGGGGCCGGCCCCTCAGGGGTCGGCGGTGGCTGCGTGGATGGGGCTCCGCCGGCGGTCGCTGCGGCGCCGGCGTCATCGGGTCGGATGATCACCGGCTCGACCAAGCCGTGACGACGCGCCCGGGTAGATACTTCGATTCGGTGGGTGATGCCGGCTTGCACGGTGAATTCTTGGGTCGTGAAGGTGTACTTGCCCGCAGGGAGCATCCCTCGGAAGATACCGTCTCGTTCGACCTTTTTCTGCGCCTCTTCGACCGCCTTGCGCTGGTAGGGGTCGAGCGGCATCTCGCTGATCGCCAATGTGGAGCCCCGCGGCGGCACGCAGATGAGCTCGACCCGGCCGTAGTGGTTGTCGATGTCCCACAGCCAGTCCACGACGTCTTTCGGCTCTTTGCGGGCCGACTTGAGCGCTCGCCACAGCCGCTCGTGGGTGGCCGAGACATCGCCCAGCTCCCGGGCGGCGTAGGCGCCGTTGAGGAAGTCCTTCTCGTTGAGGTCGACCCCGAGGCGCTCCATGTCGCGGTACTTGCGCTCGACACCGTCCCAGATGCCGCGCTCCATGAGGCGCTTGATCTCGTCCGAGATTCGGTCCTTTTCAGCGAGCAGGCGCTCTCGGTCTTCGGGGCTCATGGGGGCCGGCGCATCGGCTGCGCTCGCCGCCCCGGCGATGACGCTGAGGGACAGAGCGGAGCAAATCGCCAGCACGACCGGCCCCAAGCGGGAACTGCGGGCGCGTTGTGTCATGGTGACTCCTCCTCGTCGGCTCGGGGTGTATCCAGTTTTTGGCGCGCGGGGCGGGCGGGCCGCGGCGGCCACGCTCGACACCCCGACCCTCGCCCACATTGCCCTTCTTTGGCTCATTTTGATCGTGCCACCCGCGGGTGGCGGGCCGGTCCGGGCACGATCGGGGGGATTCGGTTAGACGGCGGGGGTGACTGAGACGCCGCCGATCCCCTCCCCTGCCGCTGAGCCGTCCGCGGCGCAGCCGGGAGCGCCGTCCGAGGCCGCCAGCCCCACCATCCCCGCGCAGGTCGAGTGTGTGCCGGTCGGCCAAGCCTGGGGGCGCCCCTACGAGGTCGTGTACCGCGACGCGCTGCCCTACGGTGTGGTGGCGGGCGTCGTGCTCCCGGGGGACGGCAGCGAGGTCCCGGCCTGGGCCCTGGCGCGCCTCCACCCGGAGGAGCAGCAGATCGCGGCGGAGCTTCGGGGTTATCGGCAGGGCGCCTTCGTCGGCGGCCGCCTCGCCTGCCGGGCCGCCCTCGAAGCCCTCGGCGCGCCGGCCTCGCCCATCTTGATGGAGGGTCGCGGGGCCCCGCGGCCGCCGGCGGGGGTCTCGGTCTCGATCTCTCACAAAAGCCACCTCGCGGTCGCCATCGTCGCCCGCGCCGATCTGGGCCAGCTCGGGCTCGATCTGGAGGAGCTGGGCCCGGCCCGCCCGCATGTGGCGCGGGTCGTCCTCACCCCGGCCGAGCTGGAGGCCGTGGGGCGGCTGCCCGAAGACCGGCGTTGGATCGCCACCCTCCTCCGCTTCTCGATCAAAGAGGCGGTCTACAAGGCCATCGCGCCGCGGCTGCAGCGCTACGTCGGCTTTGACGAGGCGGAGGTCACGATCCGCGTGGACGGCACCGCCAGCGTGCAGCTTCAGCTCAGCTGCGGCACCGCGTCGCCCCAGGTCGAGGCGCGCTACACGTGGCTGGATGGCGGGGTGCTCTCGACCGTGCGCGCCCGCTGGTCCGATTCCTGAGGCAAGCAAAGGGCCGTAGATGGCCTCTGTGACGTTATAGTGGTTAATCCTGGGCGCCCCGGCGCCGGCAAGCGATAGAGTCAGAAACCTCGGGAGGCGCGGCAGGGCGCCCGATGCACCGCAGGCCCTGGGCGGCGCGGGCGCTCGGGCGGCGGGCCGCCGGGCCACCACTTGCTCCCCGCAGCCACGCGCGGGTGAGAGGCACACGATGTCGGAGAACCAAGCCCCGAACCCCCAGCAGCTGTTCAAGCAATGGCAGAACGGCGACGCGGAGGCCGGTCAGGCGATGGCGAGCATGGTCACCGATTGGTACTACGCCATCACCGCCGTTCGCCTCGGGGATCGGCGTGGGCGCGAACCCTTGGAGCGTGCCTGCGCCGCCTTCGCCGCGGGGATCACCACCGTCTCGCGGTCGGGTGAGCTGGTCGAGTGGGCGCACAGCGTCGTGCAGCGCGAGCTGAACGCGGCCGGGATGCGCACCGAAGGCGGGGATTTTCCCAACGCCCTCACCCACCAGCGCTCCCCCACCGAGCTGCTCGCCCGTGCCCGCGCCGGGCTGAGCCAGGAGCAGGTGGAGCTGCTGCACCTCGCCTTCGATCCGTCGGTGAGCCTCACCCGCCTGATCGACGCCACCGAGGCCCGAGGGGGCTGGCCGCTCGCCCTGCTCGACGCCCGCTACGCCCTCAAGCGGCGGCTCCGGGAGGGCGAGGGCGTGAACTTCTCGGTCGCGCCCTCCAACCCCGATCTCGACCGGGCGCCGATGCCCCTCTACGAGGCGGCCCGGATGGCGAGCGCCGACGAGGAGCGGGTTTTTGAGCACTGGCTGCTCAGCGACCTGGACCTGTGTCGGGATGTCGCTGAATTCGCTACCTTTGCTCATGCCCTCCGCGCGGGCGCCTTCTCGCCCCTGCGGGCCGCCACGCCGGTCGCCCCGGCCCTTCGCCCGGCCTCGGCCGCCGCCGTCCGTCCGGCGCCCCCGGTCGCCGAGCCGCCCCCGGAAGAGGCGCTGCCCACGAAGCCGCCGACCCGGCTCGTGATCGGCGCGGTCGTCGTGTTCTTGGTGGTCCTGGCGGCGATCGTGCTCTACATCGCGATCTATGGGTTTTGAGCGCTGGGCGCGGGGCCCCGGCCGGTCCCCCGCCCAAGACGAGGCTGGCTTGACGCCGTGGGAGTTTGAGCCGGCCCTGCTGGCCGACCTTCGCCTCGGCGTGGCCAGTCAGGCGCTCGACGATGGGCAGCCGGAGCGCGCCCTGGTCGAGGCGGAGCAGCTCCTCCGTCGGCACCCCGACGATCTTCAGGCCCTGGGCGTGGTCGGTCGGGCCGCGATCCTCGTGGGGGACGGCGACATGGCGGCCGCGGCGCTCTCGCGGGTCGTCGGCGAAGACGAGGCCAACGCGGACGGGTGGTCTCTGTACTCGCTGGCCTTAACCCTGGGCTTTCGGTATGAAGAGGGTCGCCTGGCGGCCCTGCAGGCCGTGGAGCTCGACCCCGAGCTGGCGGTCGCTTGGCATCACCTCGCGTTGGCGCAGGAGCGGCTGGGCGAAGAGCTCGCGGCCCGGCGCTCCTTCCGGCGTGCGGCGGCGCTGGCCCCGA
This sequence comes from Deltaproteobacteria bacterium, assembly GCA_947462115.1. Taxonomy (GTDB): domain Bacteria; phylum Myxococcota_A; class UBA796; order UBA796; family UBA2385; genus JAEUKK01. The sequence continues at coordinate 4,670 of CANHON010000009.1, forward strand.
CGGTGCTCCCGCGGCCCCGGGTCTGGTCGGAGCTCACCTGGGCCCGGTGCTTGGAGGCGGCGCGTGACAAGCTCCCGCTCTCCTCTCGGTTGTTTTATCAACGGGTTCCGGTGTGCTGGCGCGACCTCCCGGCGGTGGAGGACCTGCCGGACGGCGCCACCGGCCTCAGCCCCTTCGCCGGCGCCTACGCCAGCCTCCCCGACGACGATGGCGAGCGTCTGCCGGAGTGTATCGTGCTGTTCCGGCGAAACCTCGCGCGCGGCGCGGCCGACGCCCCCCAGCTCACCGAGCGGATCTTCCTGGCGCTCCGGACGCAGGCGGTCGGATGGATGCGCGGCGGCTGATCCGCGCTGGCGCCCCTCGTCCGCGGTCCGGAGCCGGGCGCCTCAGCCGCGCGCCGCCGCCGCCCTCACTCCCACGCTCACTCCCTCGCTCACTCCCACTCGATGGTCGCGGGCGGCTTGTTGCTGATGTCGTAGACGACGCGGTTGATGCCGCGCACCTCGTTGATGATGCGCGTGGAGATCCGCTCGAGCACGTCCCAGGGCAGGTGCGCGACCTGGGCGGTCATGCCGTCGGTGCTGTGAACGGCCCGCAGCGCGCAGGTCTCTTCGTAGGTGCGGGCGTCCCCCATGACGCCGACGCTCTTGACCGGGAGCAGCACCGCGAAGCTCTGCCAGAGGCTGCGCGTGAGGCCGGCCGCCTCCACCTCTTGCTCCACAATGGCGTCTGCGCGCTGCAACAGCGCGACACGGGCGGCCGTCACCTCCCCGAGCACCCGGACCGCGAGGCCCGGGCCGGGGAAGGGCTGGCGGTAGACCCGCTTGGGCGACATCCCGAGGACGGTGCCGAGCGCCCGCACCTCGTCCTTGAACAGCTCCCGCATGGGCTCAATCAAGGCCATGCGCATCCGTTCGGGGAGGCCCCCGACGTTGTGGTGGCTTTTGATGGTGGCGCTGGGGCCGCGGAAGCTGACCGACTCGATCACGTCCGGGTAGAGCGTGCCCTGGGCCAAAAAGTCGATGGACCCATGGGCGGCGGCGAGCCGCTTGGCCTCGACCTCGAAGACCTCGATGAAGGCCTCGCCGATGATCTTCCGCTTGGCTTCGGGCTCGGTCACGCCCTGGAGCCGGCTGAGGAACAGCGCGCGGGCATCGACCACCACGAGGTCGAGCTCCGTGAACTCCTCGGCGACCGACGCTGCCTCATTGGCGCGCAGCACGCCATTGTCAACAAATACGCAGTGCAGCTGATGGCCGATCGCGCGGTGCAGCAGGGCCGCGGTCACGGCGGAGTCCACTCCGCCGGACATCGCGCAGATCACGTGCCGATCGCCGACCTGCGCGCGGATCTTGGCCGACTGCTCGGAGATGAAGCCGCTCATCGACCAGTCCGCGACCGCCCCACAGACCTCCAAGGCGAAGCTGCGGAGCATGTCCGCGCCCTCGACCGTGTGGGTGACCTCGGGGTGAAACTGCACGCCCATCATCCGCCCGTCCGGCGAGCGCATCGAGGCCACCGGGCAGCTCGCCGTCCGCGCGAGGGTGTCCCAGCCCTCGGGCACGCGGGCGACCTGGTCGCCGTGGCTCATCCACACCCGAGTCGCGGGCTGGGTGTGCTTGAAAATGCCCTGGGGTGCGAGCACCTCGACGGTGGCCGGGCCGAACTCCCGGTGGTCCGCCCGCTGGACCTCGCCGCCGAGCAGGTGCGCCAACAGCTGCATGCCGTAGCAGATGCCCAAGACCGGGACGCCGAGCTGGAGCCACGCCGGGTCGAAGGGCGGCGCCTCGGCGTGATCCACGGAGCTCGGGCCGCCCGAGAGCACGAGGCCCCGGAGCCGCGGCGGCAGCGCGGGGGGCGGCGCATGGGTGCAGGGCCAGATCTCGCAGTAGACGCCAAGCTCGCGAATTCGACGCGCGATGAGCTGCGTGGTCTGGCTGCCAAAGTCGAGGATCAGGATCTGGTCGTGGCCTAGGTTCATGGTCGCTCCGGGTGGCCGACCCTAGCACCTCCATCGAGCCCGGCCGCCTCGAGATATGGGGCGCCTATGCAAACATTGAAGCCCAGCGGGCGCGGCCCGGGGGTCGGCCTCGACCCGGTGTTGTTGGCGGCGGCGGCGGTCGGCGTCGGTGAGCGCAGCGCGGCGCTGGTCACGGTGGTCGGGGTCGATGGTTCGGCCCCCCGCCGGGCGGGCGCCCGCATGCTCGTCTACGAAGACGGGTCCATCCTCGGCACGGTCGGCGGGGGCGCTTTCGAGCACCGGCTGCGGGCCGAGGCGGCCGAGGCGATCACGGCGGGGCGACCGCGGCGGGTCAAGGTGCACCTGACGGTAGAGCTGGGCATGTGCTGCGGAGGTGCCATGGACGCGCTGGTGGAGCCCCTGGTGCCGGCGGATCGCCTCGTCATCCACGGCGCGGGGCACGTGGGGCGGGCCGTGGCAGAGCTGGCCGCTGGGCTTGATTTTGACGTGACGCTGGTGGACGATCGGGAGGAGTGGATCCAGGCCCCGGGCCTCCCCGATCGCGTGCGGCGGGTCGAAGGCGACAGCCTGCGCCTGTTGCCGAGCTTGCCCACCGGTCCGCGGGCGATGCACCTGATCGTGACCCACGACCACAGCATCGACCAGGCGCTGGTCGAGCGCTTGATGGGCGTCGAGCTCAAGTGGCTGGGCATGATCGGCAGCCGCACCAAAAGACAGCGCTTTAAGCTGCGCTTCGCCGCGGCCGGCGCGGACCTCGCGCGGTTTGAGGCGGTGCGCTGCCCGGTCGGCCTCGACATCGGCGCGGAGACCCCTGCCGAGATCGCGCTGAGCATCGTCGCGGAGCTGGTGGCCCTGCGCCGGTCAGGCGCCACTACGGCCGGATGATCTCGGCCAACGCGTCCATCGGCAGCCCGCGGTGGGCGCATCGGTCGTAGCCGACGCGCCGCGCCCTCGTCGCCAGCTCGGGATCGGCCACCCCGAGGCAGGCCACCCACAGCGCCTCGCCGGCCCCCAGGCTCCGAAGCCGGCTGAGCTGCGTGGCCTCCAGCAGGCCCCAGCCGACCAGCGCCGCGCTCGGCCGCTGCGCGCCGAGGTGAAAGGCGAATTCCAGCAGATCGGCGGCGACGACCGAGCTCTGGCTGTACCGAACGCTGAGGTACTCCGCCACGGTGTCGGCGTAGTCGCGCTCGGCGTCCCAGATCAGCACGGGCGTGACCCGCGGCCTGGGCGCCGCGGCCGGCGTCGGGGGCGCGCGCAGGCCGCGTTGGGCCGCGAAGGCGAGGAGCTCCGCGCGGCTGATGCGGCGGTGGCCGCCGGGGGTCGTGTGGGCGGGCAGCTCGCCGCGCTTGACCCACGAGATGACCGTAGGCGGGGACACTCCGAGGAGCGCCCCCGCCTCGGCGGTGGTCAGGTAGTCATCGCTGCCCAAGGCTGACCCTTACGGTTCGGATCGGGCCCGATCACATGATCCGGAAGCGGAAGTAGGTCTCTCCGATGATGACCTCTTCGCCGCCGAACAGCCGGCGCTCGGTGATGAGCTCGCCGTTGACCAGGGTGCCGTTCGAGGACTTGTTGTCTTCGATGTAGAAGTTGGCGCCCCGACGGAACAGCTTGCAGTGGAAGCGCGACACCTTCGAGTCGTTCTTGATCTGGATGTCGTTGTCGCGACCGCGGCCGATGGTGAGGACCTCCCCGGTGAAGGGGTAGATCTGCTCGTCGGCGGTGCCCTCTTGGTAGAGGAGCAGGGCGCGGCGGCCCTCGTCGGCGGCGCTCTCCGCCGGGGGCGCGGGCTCTTCGGCGACGTCGAGGTCAATGCCGATCTCGTCGGCGGGCTCCTCCACGCTGGGCTCGTCCTCCGGGGGAGCGGGCTCGTCGTCCTGCTCGTAGCCAAAGTCCACCGAGGCGTCCGCGGCCTCCAGCGGCTCGGCCTCTTCGGAGACCTGCGGCGCGGTGTCACCGCCGTAAACGGCGCTCACATCCTCGCTGAAGGCACCAGTGGAGCTGTACCGACCATCGTCTTCGGAGACCACGGGCTCGGGCTCTTCGGCGGAGAGCTCCTCGGGCGCGCTGAAGGGCGCGACCTGCTCGGGCTCCTCGTCAAAAGAAACCTCCTCCTCGACCTCGTCGGCTTCGGGGGCCGCGGGGGCCTCTTCGATCGCGGCGGAGTTGAGCTCGGGCTCCGGTTCGGGCTCCGGCTCGGGGGCTGGGCCCACCGCAGCGGTGACGTCGATGGAGCTGGTCCCGTCCTCTTGGCCACCCTCAGCGGCGAGGCTGATCCAGCTCTGAAGCTGGTTGGAGAGGGCGTTTCGGTCGGCCTCCAAGGCGCTCAGGCGAGCGTTGGCGAGGTCGAGCTCGGCGCGGAGATCCGAAGAGGCAGCCTCAAACTCATCGTCGGGCATCTCGCCGATGGCCAGCCGCAGCTCCAGCTCCTGGAAGCGCTCGTCGCTGACCGCCTTGCTTTTGTTGATGCCGTTCTCCTGCGCCTGCAGGTCGGCGATCAGCGCTTCGAGCTGGGGGACCAGCGGGAGCAGCTCATCGGCGATCTTGGACGCCTGGATCTCGTGATCGAGGATGACCTTCTGGACGACGCCAGAGGTGAACTTGTGGGCCTGGGCTTGAGCCCGGCGGATGTACTCGCGGTGCTGCGAATACTTGCCGACGAGGCCGCTGAAGGTGCTGTGCAGCTCTTCCATCTGCATGTTGGGGCGGACTCCTGTGCTGGCCCGGCCTTGTTTGACGAGGCGGGAGAATCAAACGACGCCGGATCCTTGCGATGGGATCCACGTCGCCGGTTTGGGGGCCACGGTGTCGATGGGAGCACCGTGACGCGGCAGATCTCGATGGCGGATTGTATTCCGATGCGCGGGTTCGCGCCCCCACTCGGGCGACGATCCTTCCAAGATCGCCTGTTGATGGTCGGTGGGCCCTCAAAGACGCTGCGCCCTCGCCCGCGTCCGGTGGCGCGCGGCCGCGCTCCACCCGCGTCTCCCCTCCCCTCCGCCGCCGCGCTCCGCCGCCGCGCTCAGCCGCCCGCACCGCTGGGCGTCCCCACCGGCACGATCGGGAGGGCGTTGGGGGCGGAGCGGGCGCGCGGATCCCCCTGGCGCCGGCGCACCGCCTCGGCGCGGCGCTTGCTCTCCCGCGCGGCGACGACGCGCAGCAGGACGTCGACGCCGACCAAGGGGACCGTGACCCCGGGCGACCGCGCCCCCAGCGCCCCATAGGCAGCGCCGCCCAACAGCACGAGCTCCGCGCTGGTGTAGGCCCAGAACTGCCTTCGATCGCCGAGCATCGCTGGTCCTGCCCCTGCCCACGCCGCGCTGGCGAGGGCCACGTGGACCGGGGCTGGTGCGGGACCGGCGGCGCGCGCGGCCTCCTGTGCGGCGGCGTCCTCGAGCTCCGCGCGGAGCTGGTCCAGGGGCATGGGCGTGCCGGCGCGGGTGGCCTGGATCACTTGGTCGAGCGGCACGGCGTAGAGGCGGCCGTCGGCGCTCAACAGGATCCGGCCGCCTTCATAGCGGTAGAAGTAGCCCTCCGCCTCCTGACCGTGGACGAGCTCGACCTTTAGGCGGTCATTGCCGTCCATCCCCCACCCGACGGCGCAGAGACCGAGCCACGCCACCCAGCCGGCGAGCATCACAGGTAGCCGGCGTCGTTTTTGGGCGCGAGGTTGCCAAAAAGCGTCAGCTCGCCCTGAAAGGACAGCCGGACTGTTCCGGTCTCGCCGTTTCGGTGCTTGGCGATGATGAGGTCGGCCTCGCCCGGACGCTGCGGGCTCTCCTTGTTGTAGTACTCTTCGCGGTAGATGAACATAATGATATCCGCATCTTGCTCGATCGACCCGGACTCGCGGAGGTCCGCCATGATCGGGATCTGCGGCGTCCGGTTCTCGACGGCGCGGTTGAGCTGGCTGAGCGCGATGATGGTGATGTTCAGCTCCTTCGCCAAGCCCTTGAGCCCGCGGCTGCTCGCGGCCACCTGCTCCTGTCGGCTGACCCCGTTCTCTCCGCTCATCAGGCCGATGTAGTCCACGACCAGCAGCGTGAGCTCGGGGCACCGGCGCTTGAGGCGCCGCGCTTTGGCGGAGAGCTGAAAGATGTTGATGCCCGGCGTGTCGTCGATGTGCATCTGCAGCTTGTAGAGCTCGGAGCTGGCTTCGAGGAGCTTCATCCAGTCTTGGGTGTCGAGCTGGCCGCGCGCCACCTTCTTGGCCGAGACCCGGGCCTGGCTCACGAGGAGCCGGGTCACCAGCTGCTCCGCACCCATCTCGAGGCTGAACACGCCGACCCCATGGCCGAGGAGCGCGACGTTTCGGGCGACGTTGAGGGCGAAGGCGGTCTTTCCCATCGCCGGCCGGGCCGCGAGGATGACGAGGTCGGTTTTGTGGAGCCCCGCGAGCATCTGATCGACGTCAATGAAGCCGGTGGAGATGCCCGTGACGCCCCCATCGGTGGGCTGAAGCTCCTGCAGGCGCGGGATGTGCTCCTCCAGCACCGAGGAGATGGAGCGCCAGTCCTTGGACTCTTGCGCGTTCTCGACGTCCGTGATCGACTGCACGGCGAAGTTGAGCAGGTCCTTGAGCTGATGCTCGCCGCCGAGCACCGCCGACTGGATGCCCCGGGCAGCCTCCAGCAGCCTCCGCTCCGCTGCGAGGTCACGCACCATCTTGGCGTAGTAGTCGATGTTCTGGGTGCTCGCGACCTGCCCCGGGAGGTCGCTGACATAGGCGATGCCGCCGTAGTCTTCGGCCTGGCCGGCGCGCTCGAGCTCGCTGATCACCGACAGCATCTCGATGGGCCGGGATTGCCGCCGCATCTCCAGCATCAAGGCGAACAGTCGACCGTGGGTGTCGCGCTGGAAGTCTGTCGGCGCGACCAGCTCGGCGATGTCGTCGAACAGCTCGGCGTTGAGCATGATCCCGCCGAGCACGGTCCGCTCTGCGTCGAGGTTCCGGGGCTGTCTATCGTTGTCCACGTGCGCTCCGAAGCAGCTCGTCCTCGCCGGGATCCCCGACGGGCGCGGCGCCGATGGTAGCCCGTTCCTCGGGCGGGCGAGGTCCGCGGGCGGCGCCCTCACCTTGGGACAGCATGAGAGGGGGGCCCTGGGAAAAAATGCAAAGGGCCCGAGGGATCGCTCCCCCAGGCCCCCGCGTCGCCTCAGCCTCAGGCCTTGGTGACGTAGACCGTCAAGCTCGCTTCCACCGAGGGGTGGAGGCGGATCTTGATGACGCGCATGCCGAGCTGACGGATCGGCTCGTCGATGATTACGCCCTTGCGGTCGACAGTGAAGCCGTCCCGCTCGAGCGCATCGGTGATGTCGCGGTTGGTGACGGTGCCGAAGAGCTTGTTGTCCTCGCCGGCCTCCATCTTGATGTTGATCGGGTTGGCGCTGATCTTCGCGGCAAGCTCCTGCGCTTCCTTCTGCATCTTGGCGGCGCGGGCCGCGACAACACGCTTCTGGTGCTCGAGGTTCTTGACGTTGCCTTCATCCGCCAGCACGGCCAAGCCGCGCGGGAGGAGGAAGTTCCGACCGAAGCCGTCCCGCACGCGGACGATGTCGCCCGTGTTGCCGAGGTGCTCGACTTTGTCCTGCAAAATGACCTTCATGGTAGAATCTCCAGGGCCCGTTTAAGGCCTAGTCCTCAGCCAGGAAGGGCAGCAGGGCCAGGTGGCGCGCACGCTTGATAGCGAGCGCCAGCTCACGCTGCTTCTTGGCACAGTTACCGGAGATGCGGCGGGGGACGATCTTGCCACGCTCCGTGATGAAGCCCTTGAGGAGCTTCGGGTCCTTGTAGTCGATGACGAGGCTCTTGTCGGCGGTGAAGCGACACACCTTCCGACGGCTGACTCGACGGTTGCGGTTCATAGGAGACTCCGAATCTGGTTCCCGCGGCGGCTAACGTGTTGGCCGCTGGCGGTCAGATGTTCAAGTTGGAAGGTGCTGGGCTCAATCGTCGTAGTCGTTGTCGCCGTCATCATCATCGTACTCGCGCTCATCCTCTTCGGTGGGCGTGTACGTGCTGATGTCGCCGACCTGGCCGTCCGCGTTCTCGAAGCGAACGGGGCCGGGCGAGGTGATGCCCTCGGTGCTGCCGCGGCGGCCGCGGATGACCTCGCGCTTCTCCTCTTCCACGACCTGCTGGTTCGCGGCGCGGGCGATGCGCTTGCGCTGGCGCTCGGTCACGACCGGCATGCGCTCTTCGTAGGTCACGTTCTCGGCGTTCTTGATGGTGAGGAAGCGGACGACGCCGTCCTCGATGCCCACCACGCGCTCGATCTCGGCCGACACGCCCGAGGGGGCGAGGAAGACGAAGAACATGTAGCGACCGAAGTCCTGCTTGTGGATCGGGTACGCCAAGCGGCGGCGGCCCCAGTCCTCATAGGCCAGCACCTGGCCGCCACGGTCCGCGACGATCGCCTCGAAGCGGGCGCGGATGCGCAGGATGGTCTCCTCGGGCAGGTCGGCCCGGAAGATAAAGGTGGTCTCGTACTCGTTACGGATCATCAGGATTGTCCTCCACTCGGACAAAATGGGGGCGGGTCATGGCCCACCCCGAGGAGGCGGCGGGGGCCCTACGTGGGCCCCGGCGCTTAGCCCGTCATCAGAAGATGAACAGGCCTTTGTAGGTGGCCAGCAGCGGTCCGATGACCAGAGCGACCACGCTCATGAGCTTCACGAGGATGTTCAGCGAGGGGCCCGCGGTGTCCTTGAAGGGGTCGCCCACGGTGTCGCCGACGACAGCGGCCTGGTGCGCCGGAGAGCCCTTCTTGTGGAACTGACCGTCGGGCATCTTGAAGCCCTCGCCCTCGAAGGACTTCTTGGCGTTGTCCCAGGCGCCGCCGGCGTTGGACATGAAGATCGCCAGGAGCACGCCGGTGACGGTGCAGCCGGCCAGCATGCCGCCCAGCGCCTCAGCGCCGAACAGGAAGCCCATCACGACCGGGCTGATGATGGCCATGGCGCCGGGGACGACCATCTTCTTGAGCGCGGCCGCCGTCGAGATGTCCACGCAGCGAGCGGAGTCGGGGAGCGCGGTGCCCTCGAGCAGGCCGGGGATCTCCCGGAACTGGCGGCGGACCTCGGTGATCATCTCCATGGCGGCTTCGCCGACCGCGTTCATCGCAAACGCCGAGAACAGGAAGGGCAGCATGCCGCCGATGAAGCAGCCCGCCATGACGATGGGCTTGGACACGTCGATCGAGCTGATCTGCGCCTGCTGCATGAAGGCAACGAACAGCGCGAGGGCGGTCATGGCGGCAGAGCCGATCGCGAAGCCCTTGCCGATGGCGGCGGTGGTGTTGCCGACGGCGTCGAGCTTGTCGGTGCGCTCGCGGACCTCGGCGGGTTGGTGGCTCATCTCTGCGATGCCGCCAGCGTTGTCGGCGATGGGGCCGTAGGCGTCCACTGCGAGCTGGATGCCGGTGGTGGAGAGCATGCCGAGCGCAGCGATGGCCACGCCGTACAGGCCGGCGGCCATGTTGCTGAGCACAACGCCTGCCGCGAGCACGAGGATCGGGGCGGCGGTGGACTGCATGCCGACGCCGAGACCGGCGATGATGTTGGTCGCGGTGCCGGTGCGGCTTTGCTCAACGATGCTGTCGACGGGCCGCTTGCCCATCGAGCAGTAGTAGGAGGTGATGAGGCCGACCGCGACGCCGGTGCCGAGGCCGACGACCGTCGCGACGCCCACCTGCCACCACTGGATGACGAGGTTGGAGACGGTGTCACCGGTCATGACGGCGGCGCCAGCGGCGGGCCACATCAGCTTCGCGAGGCCGAAGGTCGCGACGGCCATGGTGCCGGCCGCGCCGAAGGCGCCGAGGTCGAGGGCGAGCTGGGGGTTGCCGCCCTCCCTGGTCTTCACGAAGAAGGTGCCGACGATGGAGCACAGGATGCCGCCCGCGGCGATCAACATCGGCAGGACCACCGGGCCCATCGCCTCCGAGCCGCCCACCTGGACGGTCTGGAAGTTCATGGCGAGCACCATCGCGCCGACGATCGCGCCGACGTAGGACTCGAAGAGGTCGGCGCCCATGCCCGCGACGTCACCGACGTTGTCACCGACGTTGTCGGCGATGACGGCGGGGTTGCGGGGGTCGTCCTCGGGGAGACCGGCTTCGACCTTGCCGACGAGGTCGGCGCCGACGTCCGCGGCCTTGGTGTAGATGCCGCCACCCACGCGAGCGAAGAGCGCGATGGACGAGGCGCCCATCGAGAAGCCCGTCAGGACGCTCATGGTGGTGGCCAAGTGGTCCTGGCCGAAGATCATGGAGAAGGCGATGTAGGACCCGCCGAGGCCGATGGTCGCGAGACCAACGACGCTCATGCCCATCACGGCGCCACCGGAGAAGGCGACGTCGAGGGCCTGGGACAGGCCGATGGTCGCTGCTTGGGTGGTGCGGACGTTGGCGTCGGTCGCGATCCGCATGCCGAAGTAGCCAGCGAGACCGGAGGTGAAGGCCCCCAGCACGAAGGCGCCAGCGATGAGCGGGCTCTGGTCTGCGCCGGACATGTTGGCCACGCCCAACAGGACGGCCACGATCGCGACAAAGACCGCGAGGACCTTGTACTCGCGGCCCAGGAAGGCCATCGCGCCCTCCTGAATCAGGCCGGCGATCTCCTTCATCTTGTCGTTGCCCGCCGGCTGCGCACGCACCCAGCTCGCCTTCCAGAAGGCGTAGGCCAGCGCGAGGGCTCCAGCGGCCGGCACAGCGTATGCCAGCTGACTTGGGTTCATCTACGGCTCCTCATGGCCTCTCCGGAGGCCGCGACAGGGGAAACTTCGGGACGACCGTCCGGCCTGGATGGGCGGACGTTGAAGCGGTTCATTGCGGCCTCAGTCCCATCCCGAAGGATGCACTCGGCTGCGTCTGCGGCCCCGTCGATGAGCTCGGCCAGGGCCTGCTCTTCGCTCGCGCTCCATTTGCCAAGGACGTAGTCAGCGGGGGCCCAGCCCTCCGGGGGCCGGCCGACGCCGACCCTCACCCGGATGAACTCGGGGCCGAGCACCCGGCTGATGTCACGGAGGCCGTTGTGACCGCCGTGACCTCCGCCTGTTTTGCAACGGACCGCCCCGAAGGGCAGGTCCATGTCGTCGTGAATGACGACCAGCTCGCGGGGAGGGACACGATGGAAGCCGGCCGCGGTGGCGACCGGCTGCCCGGATGCGTTCATGAAGGACTGCGGGCGTACAAGGAGGGCACGTTCGAGTCCGATCAACCCGTCGCCCACAAGGGCGCCGAACTGCGACCGGTTGATGCTCTCGAAGGTCCACCGCTCTGCCAGCCGCTCGATGACGAGAAAACCGACGTTGTGGCGGGTCTTGTCGTAGCGACGACCGGGGTTGCCCAGACCGACGATGACCCTCACGTGCCTGCCGCCTCCGTCTCGGGACTACTTCTTCTTCTTCTTCTTGCCGTCGTCTTCGGTCGGGGCGACCACGACGACCTTCTTGCCGATGACGGTGATGACGTTGAAGTCACCCTTCTCGGCGAAGGTGCAGCCGGTCGGCGCCGTGAGGGCGCTCAGGCGGATGAAGCCAGCGATGTCGAGGTCGGTGACGTTCACGCTGACGCCGGCGGGGATGTCGCCGGGCTTGCAGGTGAGCTTGATCTCCCGGCGGAGGAGCTGAAGCTTGCCGCCGGCCTTGACGCCCATCGACACGCCGTCGGGCACCAGGTTGACCGAGACGGGCACCTCCTCGTTGGGATCGACCTCGTAGAGGTCCACGTGGCGGATCTCCTTGCTCAGCGGGTGGCGCTGCACGGCGCGGACGATGCAGGTGCGAACCCGGCCACCGGCATCGACGTTGAGCAAGGTGTTGCGGTTGTTCGTTTGGCGGAACACCGTCTCGATCTCGCTGGGGATGATCGAGATGTGAACGGCATCAGCCCCGGAGCGGTACACGACACCGGGGATGGACCCCGCCTTGCGCAGCTTGCGGGCGGAGCCCTTGCCGGTGGCGTTGCGGGCCTCGACGTTGAGGGACACGGCTTCCATGACAGCTCCTAAAAGAGACCTTGTGGCAGCGCCGAAGGCAGGTCGAGCCTGCGGCGGCATCGGCGCGTCGCAGTCCGTAGCGCGGCATGATTGAGCATCTGGACGCAATTGCGCCGTGTCGCGGGTCCGTCTCGGACTGCGGGCCCCGGCAAGGGGGCCAACGAACCAGCTCGCTCAATCAGAGTGTTGGGGTGTGCCGAACCCGCGCTGCCTTCGGCTTTTTGGTTGCCCCAAGGGGAACCTCACGCAGCGCGGTCATTCAGCGGCCCGCCCCGATACCGCGAGCCCCGGCCTCTGTCAAGCGGAGACGGCGCGCGCGGCGGGGCGAAAGCGAGCCCAGGATGGGCGCGCCTGCCGCCTGTCTCAGTCGAAGAGGCGGCTGACCGAGTCGTGGTGGTGGATGGCCCGGATGGCGTCCGCGAACAGGTCGGCGACGCTCACGCTGCGGATCTTCGCGGCGGACTGCGTCGCTGTGTTGGCCGGGATGGAGTCCGTGACGATGACGCTTTTGAGCACGCTCTCGCTGATTCGGCCGGCCGCGGGCCCCGAGAGCACGCCGTGGGTCGCAGCGGCGTGGACCTCGGTCGCGCCCGCTTGGTGCACCGCTTGGGCGGCTTTGGTCAGGGTGCCGGCGGTGTCGATCATGTCGTCGACCAAGATGGCGGTGCGCCCCTTGACGTCGCCGATGATGTGCATGATCTCGGCCTCATTCGGGCCGGGACGACGCTTGTCGATGATGGCCAAGCCGCAGCCGAGGCGCTTGGCGAAGGAGCGCGCGCGCTCCACGCCGCCTGCGTCGGGCGACACGACGACGGCGTTCTCCGTCGGCATGGTCCGGCTGATCGTGTCGCACAGCAGCGTATTGGAGAAGAGGTTGTCCACCGGGATGTCGAAGAAGCCCTGGATTTGACCCGCGTGGAGCTCCATCGTCAGGATCCGGTCCATGCCCGAGGCGCTCAGCAGGTCGGCCACCAGCTTGGCGGTGATCGGCACCCGGGGGCGCGCCTTTCGGTCCTGGCGCGCGTAGCCATAGTACGGGATGACGGCCGTGATCCGGCCGGCGGACGCCCGCTTGCAGGCGTCCCCCATGATGAGCAGCTCCATCAGGTGGTCGTTCGCCGGCGCGCTCGTCGACTGGATCAGGAAGACGTCCCGACCCCGCACGTTGTCACCGATCTCGACGTTGATCTCGCCGTCGCTGAACCGGCCGACCTTCGCAGGGCCGACCTGCGTCCGGAGCCGCTCCGCGATTCGGCGCGCGAGCTCCGGGTTTGAATTGCCGGAGAAGAGCTTGATATCGCTGGACATCGGCGACCCCGCTGAGAGCGCCTGGGCGCTGGTGTGAGGTGGACCTGCGCGGCGATCTGCCCTCAATCCGAGCGTCAGGAGGGTGGGGAGTTGGGGCGGCAGGGCTCGAACCTGCAACGTCGGAGTCAAAGTCCGATGACTTGCCGATTAGTCGACGCCCCAATGGAGACCCACGCACCCGATCACGCGGAGAACAAGCTGCGGCAGGTCAAAGACCACCGCAATGGCTCGCGTGCGCTTGGTTTTCAACGGTGCGAGGCTGCCCTCGCTCCGGGAGGGTATGAGGCCGGCTGGCCCGCCGCAAGCCGGAGCTGCGGCCGTCACGGAGCCGTCACGGTGTCGGCGTGGCGGGCCCGGCCGAGCAGCAGCGGTAGAACAGCTCCGCGTCGGAAGGCTCCGCTGGCCGAACGTTCAGGCAGGCTTCGCCCCGCTCGGCGACGTGGGGTGCGTCGCCCCCAGGTCCCCTCACCCACTCGGGCGCGCCGCCCAAATCGAACAGCCCAGCGGCCCCGGTGCAGCCTGGGGTGCCCGGCGGCGACCGCGGCGGACAGGCGGCCGGCAGCCGGAACCGGAAGGCGGGGTCGCGCCGCGGCGACAATCCCGGGGCCGCGCCAGAGCAGAGGGCCTGCAGCGCGCCGCCCTCGCACAGCGTAGCGCCCTCTTTTGAACAGTCCTCCGCGGCAGCGGCGATGGTCGAGGGGCCGCGGCGCTGGGCCGCTCGGTCCGCGGGGGCCGGCGTTGGCGGCCCGCGGAGCTCGAGCGCGCGGACGGTCGGTCGGAGGGTATCGCCGCCCTGGTGTGCGGCCAAAAGGCCGTCAATCAGGCCGATCACTTCGCCGGGCGGCGGGGGCGCCCCCGTCCAGGCGAAGCCCTCCACGTCGAGCCAGGGCACGCCGTTCCGCTTCATCACCCGCACCGACGCAGCTGCGCGGTCAGCGGCGATCCCGGCCCGCTTTGACTCGACACAGTCGGCGAAGGTGGCCCCGTCGAGCCCGAGCGCGTCTGCGAGCGAGGCCGTCGTCTGGGCGGTCCAGCCCGTGTTTTGCGCGCGAAGATCCAGCAGATCCCATCCCCGGCCGAGGGCGGACGCGCAGGCGTGTTGGCGGGCAGAGGCGCAGTCCGCACCCTCGGCGCAGCCGGCGGCCGGGGCGGCCTTGACCACGAAGCGGGCCCGGTCCCGGCGGCTGTGCTGCAGCAGGTCGATGAGGTCGAGCCACGCAGGCGCATCGTCAGCGTCGAGATCGACGATCAGCACGACGTTGACCAACGCCTTCGGGGGTCCGATGGCCGCGTCCCCGTCGTCCACCGGCGCGGGTCGGCTCCGCTCCGGGAGGCGGAGGGCCTCCTCCGTGGGCGTCCAGTCGATCGTCAGCGGGGCCATCGGCGCCTGGGCCAGCGCCCGGCCGTCGGTGAAGATGAGGCTGTCGGGGAGCGAATTCGTGGCCTGTCGGGTGAACCAGCCCCGGCTGATGTGGCCGAGCTCGACCACCAAGCAGAGCGCGGTCAGCGCGGCCGTGACGCTGCCGACAATGGCGAGCCCGCCCGCACCTTCGCGGAGCCCGCGCCACCCCGCGCTGATGACGGTGGCCGCGCCCGCGAGCGCGACCCCCACCGCTGCGGCCTCGGGCGGCTTGGACGCGCCGCTGATCACCCAAGGGACCACGCCGAGGGCCGAGACGGCGGCGGCGATGAGCGCGATCGGCCAGCCCAACCGGCCGGGACCGAGGAGGGCGGCGACCGCCGCGACCGATGCACCTGGGAGGACCCACCATGGCCCCGGCACGCCGAGCAGCGGCAGCGGGACGTCGATCTCGGCGATGTCTCGCCAGCCCGTGGGCGCGGCGACGACCGCGGCGCAGACGATCAGCAGGGCGCCGATGCGGCCCAGGGTCTCGTTCGGCGCCGGGGGTGCTGCAGGCTGCATCGCTGGTCCCTCATCCCCCGCGGCGTAGCCCGGCGCGGACCGCCCTGCCCAGCGGGCCGGCGGCACCCCGGGACCCCTGTCGGCTCATCTGCCTTGGATGGCGACCTCAGGGGCGTTTTGACTTGCTATACGCTTTTGTTGGAGGAGTTACAACGGGTTTGTTTGATGGGCCCGATGGCCGACAAGATTGTCTAATCGTTGAAATTGAGTCAGTATGGAGCTTGCCTTCGACGAGCTCCGCGGTGCGCTCGACCGCCCGCTCGCGCTATGCTGCCGGGGATGCTGCGCGCTCGCCCCTCCCCTGCCCACTGGGGCCGCTCCCCTGCTGCTGGGGCGGCGGGGATGGCGCTGCTCGCCCTCGCCTGCGCGGAGTCTCCCGCGCCCCGTCCGGATGCGGTCGGCGCGCCCCCCACCTTCGCCGCGGGCATCGGCGGCGGTGGCTCTGCGCTCCCGGCCGCCGCGACCTGCGTGGGCGCTGGCCTGTCGCCGGCGGTCTGGTGGTCCGGCTTGCCGGAGGACACCGCTGATCTGTTGCTGGTGCTCCGCTCCAGCGCCGGTGCGCTGCACTGGGCGGCGTGGTCGCTTCGGCCGGCCGACGGGGGGCTCCCGGCGGGGATCCCGTCCACCCAGGCCCCGCCCTTGCAGGGCCGAAACGCCGGGGGTGTCATCGGGTGGCTGCCCCCTTGTTCGCCGCCCGCCGCTCCCGACGAGCGGCTGCAAGGCCTCGTTTATGCCCTGTCGGAGCCCCTCCTCGCGCCCCCCACCGCGGAGCTCGACGCCTTGCTGGAGCGGGCCGCGCCGCTGACCATCGGCGTCGCCCGGTTTGAGCTCCGGGCCTTCGACGAAGGACTGCCCCATGAGTGAGCTTCCGGGCGCACTGTCGTTGCGTGGGGTCCGGACCAACCGGCTGGTGGGCGAGGCCGGGTCTGGGGTGGATCTGGACCTCCCGCTGGATCGGCTCGTGGTGATGACGGGCGTCTCGGGCTCCGGCAAGTCCTCGCTCGCGCTCGACACCATCGCCGCGGAGAGCCGGCGACGCATGTTGGAGGCGCTGGGCAACCGGCGGACCGCCCGCCTCGCCCGCCCGCCGGCCACCCTCATCACCGGCCTGCCACCCGTGCGGAGCGTTCCGGCCGAGCTTCGCCCCCGCGCCGACGACCGGGTGTGCACAAGCACGGAGCTCTCGCACCTGCTGTGCGCCCTGGCGCTGACCTGGGGGGAGCGGGTCTGCCCGGTGACCGGGGAGGCGCTGCTGGCCGGTGGACGGGAGCCGCTGGTTCAACGGGTGCTTGAGCTGCCGGAAGAAACCGTCGTTCTGTTCTGCGCGCCGGTCGCGATGCCCACCGACGGCGGCCAGGCCCTGCTCGCCGAGCTGTTGCTTCAGGGCGTGCTGCGCGTGCGGTTCGCCGGCGAGACCCACCGGGTCGACGCGCTGAGCCGGCTGCCAAACAAGGGAGAGCTGCTGCTGGTCCTCGACCGGCTCCGGGTTCGCGCCGATCGGGTGGACCGGCTCCGCGAGGCGGCGGAGCAGGCGCTGCGCGCTGGGGCCGGTCGCGCGACCGTGGTCGTGGAAGAGCTGGGCTTGGTGCTGCAGTCCGCAGAGCTCCCCTTCAGCGCCGCGCTGGGCCGGGCCTTGGCGCCGGTGCGGATCGAAGGCTTGGACCCTGCCCACGGCGGCCTGTGCGGCGACTGCGCCGGCGCGGGCTGCGCGGCCTGCGGGGGGTCCGGCTGCGGCGAGGGTCCGCGGAGCGTGCGCCTCGGTGGAGACACCCTCGCGGCGCTCCTTCAGCGCGACATCGCCGGGCTCGCCGCATGCTGGATGGGTGCGGGGAGGGGCGCGGGGAGGGGCGCGGGGAGCAGCGCGGGCATCCTCGATGACGGTCCCCTCGCCCGCCGCTTTCAGGCCCTGCTGGAGCTCCATCTGGAGCTCGATCTGGGCGCCCTCCCGCTGCTGCGCCCGGCCTCGGCGCTGGCCAGCAGCGAGTGGTCTCGCCTGCTCCTGGTCGAGGCCCTCACCGATCTGACGCCCGGGACGCTGCTCGTGCTCGACGAGCCCGGCGCTCGGCTCGACGCGGCGCAGGGCCGGCGGCTGGCGGCGGTGCTGCAGCGGACGGTGCTCGCCGGGGTTGGCGTGATGTGCGTCGATCACAACGAGCAGGTGCGCGCCGCCGCGGCGCTGGAGGTGGGGTTTGGGCCCGGCGCCGGCGCACAGGGCGGCCGGGTCGTTTACCTCGGTCCGCCCCGCCCGCCTTCGGTGGTGCCGCTGCCGTCGCCGATCGGCCTCGCCCCCAATGCGCCGATGCTGAAGCTGTCGGCGCCCGCGCTCGGGCCGCTCGGGCCGACGCTGCTGCGCCTCCCCATCGGTCGGTGGACCGCGATCGTCGGCGAAAACGGCGCCGGGAAGTCCACCTTGGTCCGGGATGTCCTCGGCGGCGCGCTGCGGGGCGCCGGCCTCGGCACGGTCGAGGGGCCGGAGCTGCAGCCCTGGTTCGTGGGGGATCGGCGGCCCCCCGGCGGTCCCCGGAGCGTGGTCGCGACAGCGCTGGGCGTGTGGTCAGCGGTGCGCGCCGCCCTCGCGGCCACCCGGGAGGCCCGCGCCCTCGGCTGGAGCGCCCAGCGGTTCAGCTTCAACGGCGAAGGCGGCCGGTGCGCCGACTGCCAAGGATCGGGGGTGGTGCAGGACGATCTCGGCGCATTGGGTGCGCCCCTCCGGGCCTGTGCGGCCTGCGGCGGGGGGCGGTTTGGCCCCGAGATCAAACAGGTACGCTGGCGCGGCTATGCCGCAGACGAGCTGCTGGGCCTCGAGCTCTCCGAGGCCCTCCCGTTGTTCGCCGCGAACCCCCAGGTCGGCCCGGCGCTGCGGGCCGCCGGCCTCGTCGGGCTCGGCTACCTCACCCTCGGGCAGCGCTCCGACAGCCTGTCTGGGGGCGAAGCGCAGCGGCTCGCGCTGGCCGCCAGCCTCGCCAACGCCGAGCGCACCGGTCGGGCGCGGGAAGGCATCTTGGTGCTCGACTCGCCCAGCGCCGGCCTGCACGAAGCGGACGCGGCCAGCTTGGCGCGCGCCCTCGATGGGCTGCGGTCCGCCGGCCTGACCATCGTGGTGGCCGACCTGCACGCCGCTTTTGTTCAGCCCGCGGACCTCGTCATCGAGCTCTCAGGCGGCCGGGCCCGCCCCCGCGGCGAGGGCCTCGGCTAGCTCGCCGCTGGCGTGCATCTGCTGGAGGATATCGCTCCCGCCGATGAACTCGCCGTCGATGAAGATCTGGGGGATGGTCGGCCACTGCGCGTAGTCTTTGACGGCCTGGCGGATGTCGGGGTCGCTGAGCACGTCCACGTGCGTGAGCGGCACGTTGTAGCTGCGCAAGATCCCGGCGGCGTTGGCCGAGAAGCCACACTGCGGCTGGCTGGGGCTGCCCTTCATGAACAGGACGAGCCGGTTGCCTTTGACGAGCTGCTCGACGTAGGCGTCGGCGCTGAGGCCGCCCCGGGGCGCCTCGGCCGGCGGCGCGGCGGGCGTGGGGATGGGGCGCGGCGCCGCGCTCGTCGTCGGTGCGGCGGGCGCAGGCTGGCCGCGGTTGCCGCCCAAGCCGACGATCGGGAGGGCGCGCTTGATCCGGTCTCGAATTCCCATGGTGAGCTCCTGTGGGCCGAGCGAGTTGCGCACGTTGCTGGCGACTCGGCGCTATTCGACGGGCTAACGCGGGCCCGTGCGGAGCCAAGCCCGCTGGGGCCGAGCGAGCGGTCGCCGGGGCCGAGCCTAAAGGTCTTCGCCCTCGGAGCGCCACACCGACAGGCTTCGGGTGGAGCGCAGCCCGCGTTCATCTCGCGCGAGCACAACCACGTGGTTCAAGCCCGGCTTTAGCTCGGGCTCCACGGTGAAGGGGATGGCGGTGGAGCCGCCGCGGCCGCTGCGGTAAAACACCTTCTCCTGCCCGACGAAGATCATCATGTCGTGGACATTTTCATCGTCGGTGACCACCCCGCTCACCACCGCGGTCGCCCCCTCGACCCGGAGCGAGGGGGCCCGAGTCAGCTCGACCGCGGGCGGGGCGCGCCGTGCGCCGTCGATGGCCTGACCGGCGCGAAGCTCCAGGGGTTCCTCGAGCTGGAAGTAGTCGTAGAAGCCCGACTTTGAGACGGCGGTCTGGTCGTACCGCTGGTTGTCGCCCACCGAGAGCGTGAGGCCCCAGCTCTCGCCTTCGGCTGGGGCGCTCCGAAGCTCGAGGCGAAGGTGCGCCTTGGCGCGGGCGCCGGCCGCCAAAACGTACACGCAGGGAGCCTCCGCATCGGTCGCGCAGGGGGCCCCGCCTTCGGCTTGGGCTGCGCCGAGGGCTGCAGTGCCGCGCTGAATGTCGATGGCCCGACCGCTCCGGTTGCGCAGGCGAACCCACCCGTCCGCCGAGTCGCCGCGGCCGGTGTTCTCGGCCTCCACCTCCAGCACGACGGTCTCTCCGACGTCTGGCAGGCCGTTCCCGTTGCCGACGCTGCCCTCGCTGCCGTCGTCGATGAGCCGAACCGTGTAGGCGAAGGCTGGGAGCTCCTGACCGCGCGTCTCGACGACCTCACTGGTTTGGGCGAGCACGGCTTGGGCGGGATCGCGGAGGGTCAGCGAGACCTGCGTCATCTCGGCGCCATAGCCCTCGTGGAGCGAGACCCGCTGCTGGACGCGTCGGCGCTCCCCGGGCTCGAGCCGGCCGACGTAGAACTCCCGCTCGTTGAGCCAGGGGTTGGCGCTGGTGGTGATGACGGAGAGCTGGCTCAGCGGAACCTCGCCGAGATTGGCGACCTCCACGCTGATCTCCTCGGGGATGCCCGCGACGATCGCCGCGTCGGCGCCCACGTCCAGGGTCATCGAGACCGCGGGCGTCGCCGGGTTGGTCGCCCCGCTCCAGTTGATGCCGAGGTCGAGGAAAGCGCGCTCCAGCTGCGCCTGTTCGGCGGCACGGACCCGCTCGACGGTCGGCTGGGCGGCGATGAGCGTCTCTACGCGGGTGGCCTTCCCCGCGCTGCGGAGGAGGTCGGCGGCGAAGGTGACCTCCCAGTCGGACTTCACCGGCGTGGGCCCGGCGTCTTCGGTGGGCCGCCGGAGGTAGCGCAGCCGATAGGCAGGCTGGGCGAGCTCCAGCTCAGCGTTCTTGAGCACGTGGTCGAGGTCGCCCTCGCGCTCAATCCACTCCCGCCAATACAAGCTGATCGCCGTCGCGCCGTCTTCTTCTGCGCGCACCACGCTCGGCTCGAGCTGGATGTCCGGGGAGACGCCGGTGTTTTGGATGTTCTGGTCGCCGGGGGTCAGGTAGCGGGCCACGGTCAGCTTGAGGCTGCTCTCGTCTTTGTTCTCGTAGATGTGTTGGACCGAGCCCTTGCCGAAGGTGCGCTCGCCGATGATGACGGCCCGATCGAGGTTGCGGAGCGCTCCGGCGACGATCTCGGAGGCGCTGGCGGAGCTCCCGTTGACCAAGACCGCCATCGGGTAGGCCGGCTCGGTGCCGGCGCTGTGGGCGACCTGCTCTTCCCGGCGCCCCCCGGCGCCTTCGACCGTCGCGACCAGCACCCCAGCGCTCAAGAAGCGGTCGGAGACCTCCACCGCCTGCGTGAGGTAACCGCCGGGGTTGCCTCGAAGATCAAGGACCAAGCCCTTGAGGCCGCTGCGGCTCCTTCGGTGGAGCGCGGCGAGCTGCTGCTCCAGGTCGGCGGAGACGTTGCTGTTGAAGGACTTGATGCGCACATAGCCGACATCGCCGTCCAGCAGCTCGCTCGTGACCGGGTTCAGGCGGATCCGGTCGCGGACGATGGTGACCGGGAAGGGCTCGGGCGTGCCTTTGCGCTTGATGGTGATGGTGACCGGCGCGCCGACCTGCCCCCGCAGCCGCGTCACGGCGTCGGAGACGTCCATGTTGATGGTGGACTCGTCTTCGATGCGGATGATCTGATCGCCGCTCTGGAGGCCGGCTTTGGCGGCGGGG
>CANHON010000010.1 GCA_947462115.1 Deltaproteobacteria bacterium
CGGGCCGACCAGGGGCGCTCAGGGCAGGCGCGCGGAGGGCCTCGGCGGGCGCGGGCTTGGCCAGGGAGGCGGACAACGGCGGGGCGGGCGGCGCCGGCGGGCTCAAGGGCGGCAGCGCGGTCCCGCGGCCGCTCGGCGCGGCGGGCTCCAGGCGGGTGGGGCGCTCCGCTTCATCGCTGTCGGCGGCGGGCCCGGCGTCGGCTGGGGCAGGGTCTTGCGCCGCACCGCTCGGGCCCTCGGCCGAGGCGCTCGGATCGTCCTCGAAGGCGTTGAAGGCGAAGGTGTGGGAGGCGCTGGCGTCGTCTTCGGCGGTCGGCGAGACCAGCGGGGCGACGAAGCGCCGGGTGTCGTCGGCGATGGTGTTGAAGCTGTAGCCGGCCATCAAGCCGCGGAGATCTTCGCGGAGCACGAAGGCCCGGTGGTAGCGGTAGCGCGGGTTGCGCGCCAAGGCCCGGCCGAGCACCTTGTCGAGCCCCGGCAAGGTCTGCCGGAGCCGCTCGAGCTTGTCGGCGATCTCCGCCCGCCGGATGTTGTGGATGGTCTGCAGGTTGCTCGCCCCGCGGAACAGCGGGGTGCCCGTGGCCATCTCGTAGAGCAGGGAGCCGAGCGCGAAAATATCGCTGGCGGGGGTCAGCTCCTCGTCGGGGACGGTCTGCTCGGGGCTCAGGTAGTCCATGCGCGCGGTGGCGGGCGTGACCCCGCCGTGGGGCAGGGCGGCCGTCGAGCGCACGAGGCCGTAGGCGCCGAGCACCACCTTGCCCTCGCGGGTGATGATCACGGCGCTCGGGCACAGCGCGAGGTGCAGCACGTGGTTGGCGCCGCTGGCCTCGGCCGGTCGGCCGTGCATGGCCTCCAGCGCGTTGCAGACCAAGGTGGCGAGGTTGAGGAAGACGTTGGGCGGCAGGCCCCAGCCGCTCGCCTGGCTCCAGCGCAGCACCCGCTCGAGATCGACGCCCTCGACGTGACTCTCGACGATGAACCGCTCGCTGCCGTCCGCCACCCACTCCAGCACCTGGGAGAGGAAGGGGTGCCGGACGCCGGAGAGGTCGCGGACCCGGGCTTCGGTCGCGGCGAGGCGCTCGGGGTCGCGCAGCATGAACGGCAGCACCCGGCGGACCACCACCTGCTCTTCGCCCCGGTGGTCGAGGCGCCCGAGGTAGCTCTCGGCGACCCCGCTGGTGCCGAGGCGTCGGAGCAAGGTGAACGGGCCGACCGTGCGGGGCAGCAGCAACATATGGCGGTCCTGAGCGGGCGATTCAGCGAGGGGCGACGCGGCCGGGCCCAAGGAGGCCGCCCGCAGGCTCCCCCAGCATATTCCGGTCGGGCCACCGTGGCGGCCCACCGGTTAGCGAGGGCGGGGTGGAGGCTGCGCCTTGATTTTCTTCAAACACGCGCGGGGTCCGCGCCCGTCGCAGGGCCTCGCCCGCCGGTCCGCCGGGCTGCTGATCGCCCTGAGCAGCGTTGTTTCGGTCGGATGCGCCCAAAAGGTCACCCGGGTGGGCCTCGTGGACACCGCGAGCCCGCGCACCGCCCTGGTCGAGACCACCGGCGAGCGGCACCGCCTCGGCCTCGAGCCCGGCACCGACGAGGCCCAGCTCGCGGCGCTGGGCGGCTGCCTCGTTCAGGTCGAGGGCATGCTCGGGCTGCGGGGGTTGGACGTGGGCAGCTACCGGGTGCTCGACGCTGGCGACGGATCGGCCCCCTTCATCGGGCAGCTTCGTGAAGAGCGCGGACAGCTCATTATTTTCGACAGGCAGGGCGCGGGCGATCTTCGCCTCGTGGCGGGCGAGTCCGGCGGGGCGCTCAGCGAGCTGCGCCCGCTCCTTGGCCAAGACATCATGGTGCTCGGCTTTGTGGTGGGCAACCAGTCGGTGCAGGTGGTCCGCTGGCGGTCGATGGGCCCCCACCTCGGGGCGGCCAGCCGGCGCTGAGCCCCGCGGCGCGCCCCAGCGGTCCGGCGGCGCTGCGCCTGGACTTCACCCCGTCGTCACGGAGGGGCGCGGCTGTCGCTTGGTGGGTTCCGCGGCTCTGGGCGCGGACTTCGCGGAGCCCCCAGCGGTCGCGCCGCGGGCCCGGCGCATGTGCTAGCGTCGGAGACTCTCCCTGTGGGTGCGTGGATGGTCAGACGGTATTGTTTCTCCTGTGGGCAAGCGCTCGCGCGGGAGGCGGGCGGCGCGGCGACGGGCTGGCGTCCGGCGGCGCTGTGCCCGCGCTGTGCGCTCGGCGGGCCCCAGATCCCGCCGGAGCGGCTGCGCTACGAGCTCCGGGCCGCGGGCGGCGCGGTCCGGGGGCCGCTGTCGGCCGAGGTGGTGGTGGAGCAGGTCGTTCGGGGCGCGGCCGTGCCCAGCGATCGGGTGAGCCGCGCCGGGGGCCTCGCCCACCGCATCCACGAGCACGCGGACTTTCGGGCCTACTTCGTCGAGGGCACCGTCGAGCAGCAGCGGGTGGGGCGGGATCGCAGCGCCGAGGCCTCGGATCGGCGCAGCGGCGCGGTGCGGCGCACCTCGCGCACCCTCGGCGTCGGGCTGCTGGCCGCCGCGGGCGTGGCGGTGGCCGTTTTTGGCGCCCAGGCCGACTGGTTCGTGATCCCGGAGTCCAGCATCAGCGCGGCCTCTGCATCGGTCGCCGAGGCCTACGCCGTCGCCGAAGAGAAGGTCGCGCTGGCCTTTGGCGGCGCCGATGGCGCGGCGGCGCTGGCCAAGCGGGTGGTGCCGGGCGAGGCGCTGCTCGCCAAGCTCGTGGCGGAGCACCCGCAGCCCAAGGGCCAGCCCCTGCTGCTGCTTCACGAGGCGCGGCTGCAGCTGTGGACCGGCACCACGGCGGGCATGGAGGAGGCCCGGGCCCAGCTCGAGCTCGCGGTGGTGCTGTCGCCGGCGGACGGGGAGATCTGGGGCAGCCTGGCCGAGGTCTATGCCGCGCTGTCCGAGCGGGACCCTTCGCTCGCGCTCTCCGCCTCGGAGGCCCTGGATCGCGCGGATGCCCTCGTGGACGGCGTCACGGTGATGCGGGCGGCTGCGGCCGTGGCGATGGCGGACGGTCAGCTCTCGGCGGCGGCCGACCTCGCGACGCCCTGCGGGGACCCGCCCGGCGCGGCGGTGGAGCTCGGCAAAGGGGTGGACCCCACCTGCGCCTACTTTGTGGCCGCCGCGCTGGGCCGGGATCGTGAGCTGATGGCCCTGGCCAAGGCCTATCCGATGAACTTTCGGGTTCAGCTGGCCCGGGCGCGCGCGGAGCTCGACGCCGGCCGGCCGCTGGACGCGGTGGAGCTCGCCGGGGCGCTCAGCCGGCAGCACCCCAAGGAGTCGGCGCCCTGGGGCGTGCTCATGGACGCCGCCATGGCCGTGGGCGACTGGCCCTCCGCCCGCACCGCCGGGGAGCGGCTGGCGGCGCTGGCCCCGCGGGACGTGCCGCGTCGGGCCCGGCTCGCGCAGCTGCTGCTCAAGGCCGCGGGCGACCCGGCCGCCAGCCTGAAGGAATTTGACGAGATCAGCAAGCTGCCGGGCTTTGTTGAGCACCCAGAGCGCGCGCAGCTCTACGCCGACGCGGCGGCCGCCGCCAACGCCCTGCGCCGCTCCGACGAGGCGCTGTCGTGGTCCGAGCGCGCCTTGAAGGCCAACCCTGCCAGCCCCGCCGCCTGCCTTCAGAAGGCGACGGCCCTGGCCGCCACCGGGAAGCACGCCGACGCCGAGCTCGCGCTGCGCGGCGCCGACACCGCCGGCCTGTCCTCGGCGGAGGGCGCCCGTTTCCACGTCGGGGCGGCGGTGCTGCACCTCCAAGGCGGCCGGGAGCGCCTGGCCGATGGGGAGCTGAGCCTCGCGCGGGAGGCCGACGCGACGCTCGTGGACGCCCTTTTGGTGCGGGCGTGGGCCCGGGTGCTGGTCAACGACGGGGCCGGGGCCGTCCGCCAGATCGAAGAGGCGGCCTACCTGGACCTCACGGCAGCGCGCCTCCGCAGCCCGATGCACTTGATCTGGTGGCCGTCCATGACCTACAAGCCGCTGCTCGCGGGCCTGCGCTCGAGCCTCGGCGACGATCTTCGCTTCGAACGCCGGCTGTCGGCCGCGGAGGGCGTGATCGCCGCGGCCTTGGGGGACCCCGGCGCCCGGGCCTTGCTGGAGCGGGGCGCCAGCGGCGGCGCGGAGGCAGGCTACGCAAAAGCCGCCTTGGCCCAGGTGTACTTGGAGCGGGGGATGCCCGGACCCGCGGCCAGCAACGCCGCCGCGGTCAAGCAGCGGGGCGGCGATCCCGCCATCGTGATCGGCGTCCAGGCGCGCGCGGCGAGCTTGCTCAAAGATCGCACCGCGGCCCGCACCTTGTTCGCCCAGGCCCTCGACCGCGACCCGCAGCTCGCCGTGCTTCACCGCTGGCGGGGCGAGCACCTCGCGGGCGAGGGGGAGGCCAGCGACGCCGCCCGGGCCCTCAAGGAGGCCCTGCGCCTCGCCCCCGACGATCTTGTCGCCGCGCGGGACCTTTTCGAGCTGGAGCGGTCCCGGCGCTGAGCGGGGCCTGCGCCCGCTGCCCGTGCTACGCGCGCCCCGGCGGCCGATGAACGGGCGCCGCGCGAGGAGATGGCATCGTGAGAACGCGACGGAGCACGCGACAGCGCACCGGACACTGTTCACGGGCCCACCGCTCGGTCCCCGCGCCCCGCCGCGGCCCGCGCTGGATCGGCGCTTGAGCGGCGCGCTGCCCGCCGCGACCACGGTGGAGCGCCCTGCGCCGGGCGTGCGGGTCCACCAGCCCGCCCGGGGCTTTCGCTACGCGATGGATCCGATCTTGCTCGCGGGCTTCGTCGCCGAGGCGGGCCCGCCGGGGCGCTTCTTGGAGGTCGGGACCGGCTGCGGGGTGGCGGCCCTGCTGCTCGGCCGGCTGGGCTGGAACGGCGTCGGGATGGACGTGCAGGAGGGTGTCCTCGACCTCGCGCGCCGCGGCGCCCTCGACAGCGGCCTCGCCGATCAGCTGGCCTTCGTGGCCGGGGATGTGCGGAGCTTCGCCGCCGCTGCGCCGCCGGGGGCCCCGCCCTACCCCTGGGTGCTGTGCAACCCGCCCTATTGGCGCGCCGGCACCGGGCCCTTGCCGGCCGATCCAGCGGTGGCGGCCGCGCGCTTCGCCCTCCACGGCGACCTTGATGAGCTCATCCCGGCCATGTGCCGGCTGGGGGAGCGCGTGGCCCTGGTGCTGCCCCTGGCCCGGGCCCGCGAGGCCTGCGTGGCCTTGCGCGCCGCCGGCCGCCCGATCGCCCGCCGGCTGGACCTGCTGCCCCGCCTCTGCTTGATCGAGGGGGCCCGATCGGCGGCGCCCGAGGGGCCCCGGCTGGAGGCGCCGCTGCGCGAGTCGGGCCGGCACTCCGCCCGGGTCCGCGCGCTCTATGACGCAGTCAACGCCATTCTGCCCGATGCGCCCCCCGCAGCCGGCCAGCCCAGCCACGCGGCCCCGGACCCCGGGGGGGCGCCGTGAGCGGGCGCCTGCAGCTCCAGGTGCGGGCCGGCCCCCGGGACCTCAGCCGCCTGCCGCTCGACGAGGATGCGCTGGGGGAGGCCATGTTCGCCGATGCCGCGGCACGGCTCCAGCAGGGCTTGCCGCCCCCGGTGGGCGTCGCGCTGTCGGGCCACGGCGTTCAGCAGATCGACCTGCGGCCGATCATCGCCCTCGGAGACGGCGCGCCGATGCGGTTTCTGGCCTCGATGGCCGGTCAGCCCGACGTGGACTGCTTGGCCCAGCTCGCGGTCCTCCAGCAGCGCCGGGCCGGGCGGCCGGTGGAGCGCGGGCTCTGCTTGTTCATCGAGTGGACCGACTGTCGGTGGTGGATGCGCTGGCTGCCGCTGGACGCCCAGCGCGCCCCGCGTTGGGCTGCGGTCCGCACGCAGCGCGCCCGCGAAGGTTGGCCGCGACCCACGGGCCTCGGCGGCTGGTTCAGCCTGGCCCGCCGCGCCGAGCTCTGCCTGCGCCTCGACGCGCCGGGGGAGCAGCCCGGTCTGCACCTCGTCCACTGATCGGGCCCTGATCGATTAGGGGAGGGCCGCGCGGCGCTGGCCCGCGCGGAAGCGACCCGCCGACGGGTCCCCCGGAGCCAACGTGACCCCGCTGCGCATCGTCGGGCTGGTGCTGGCCGCGTGCCTCACCGCTCTCCTGGCCCTGTTCTTCGTCCAAAACAGCGGCCGCACGGTCGATCTGAGCTACGACCTCTACTGGGCGGCTTGGCACATGCGCGCGCCGCAGCCGGTCGTCTTGCTGCTGGCCGGCACCTTCGTCGGCGGGATGATCTGCGGCGCCCTGCTGCCTTGGCTCTGGTCGCTCCGCAGCCGCGGCGGCCGCGCGGTGTCGGGCACCGGGCGCGGAGACGACGCGTGGGCCTGACCCCGAAGACGCCCTGGGCTGCGCTGTTCTCGGCGGGGTTCTGTGCGGGGCTCTGCGCGGCGCTCGCGGTCGGCTGCTCCAACGACGCGCCCACGGTGGCGGCCCGGCCGGTCTCCACCCCGGTGGAGCCGACGGCCGAGGCCAGCCACGCCAAGGCCGAGCCCTTGCTGGTGCCCAACGGCTCAATGATCGAGTCGCCGGTGCAGGGGGCGCCGGTCAGCCGCGAGGCCTTGGCCGGGGCGGTGGTCGAGCTCAGCGCGCTGGTGCCCCGCGATCAAGATCTGGTCACCGAGGTGCTCAACGTCGTGCCGGCGCCCTGCGGCGCCTGTGACCGCACCAGCATCGCCCGCTGCGCCCTGAGCATGCCGAGCGAGTGCGAGCGCTTGCCCTCGCTGGTCCAGCGGGCCCTGCGGGTGGCCGCGGAGGGCACCACCAAAGAACGCCTGGAGTCGGTGGTCAGCTACCCCGACATCTGGGTGAAGATCCCCGATCAAGGCCGAATGGTCGATCCGCCCAAGCACGGGCCGATCTTGATGGAGGTCTGGCTGGACCCGAGCGGGCCGATGCTCGGCGGCACCGTCGGCACCATCGATCAGCTCGATCTCACCCACGGCGGCATCATTTTCCGCTACCTCACGGTGCCAGGCGACGCCCTCTCCGAAGACATCGCCAAGGCCACGATGGCGGTCCAAGATCAAGGCCAGCTCGAGGCCTTCCTCCGCGCGTTGCTCGTCTGGAAAGAGGCCCACCGGACCGTGGGCGGCGGCAGCGGCGAGCTCAGCCTCGCGGCGCTGGCCGAGGTCGTGGTGAGCCTGCCTGGCGTTGCTCTCGCCACGTACGAGGCCGCCCGCAGCAGCGAGGCCATCGCCGCCCGCCTCGCCGAAGATCGGGCGCTGGCCGCTCGCATCGAGGTGCGCTCGGCGCCGAGCTTCTTTGTCAACGGCTACCGGCTGCGCGGCGCACAGTCCGCCTCGGCCCTCAACCGGCTCATCTCCCTTGAGCTGCTTGACCACCCTGAGCTCATCGGCTCCACCTCCAAGGTCCCCTGAATGCCCCCGACAAACCCGGGGCGGCGCGCGGCGCTGCTCGTGCTGGTCGCCGTTGAAGAGGGCGGTCACGCCGAGGACCTGCTCGCCGGCGCTGCTCCGACCGATCCGCGCGACCGCGGGCTGTGCTGGCACCTCGTGCTCGGCGTGCTGCGGCGCCAAGGCGCCATCGACCACCTGCTCCAGCCCCTGCTCAAGCAGCCGATCGCCCGCCTCGATCCGCCGGTTCGGGCCGCGCTTCGGCTGGGCACCTTCGAGCTGCACCACGCCCGGTCGCCGGCCTACGCGGTGGTCAGCGAGGCGGTCGAGGCGGCGCGCTCCGTGGGCGCCGGTCGGGCCTCGGGCTTGGTCAACGCCGTGCTGCGGCGGGCCGCCGATCAGCCCTTCCCCGCCGACCCGGCGCTCGATCTGCCGCCCTGGCTCCGCGCCCGCTTCGGCGGCTGGGGCGCCTGGCTCGCCACCCTGAGCCAGCCGCCGCCCATCGCGGGCGTGCTGCGCGCGGCCGACGGCGAGCTCCCGCCGGGCGCCACCGGCCCGGCCCAGGCGGGCGGGGAAGCGGTGCCGGGCACCTTCACCCTGACCGCCTCCGACGGCCCGGTGGGGGACCGACCCGGCTTCGCCGACGGCGCCTGGTGGGTCATGGACCCCTCCGCTGTCCGCGTGGCCGATCTGGCCTTTGAGGCGGCGGATCGGCCGAAGCCTCGGGTGCTGGACGCCTGCGCCGCGCCGGGCGGGAAGAGCCTGCGCCTCGCCAGCCGGGGCGCGGAGGTGGTGGCGGTGGACCTCGTGCCCGAGCGGCTCGCCCGGGTGTCGGAGGGTGCCGGTCGAACGGGCCTGTCCGTGCAGGTGCACCGCCACGACTGGCTGCTGGGCGCCGCGAAGCTCCCGCGGGACTTCGATGTGGTGCTCGTGGACGCCCCTTGCACCGGCCTCGGCACGCTGCGGCGGCACCCGGAGATCCGCTGGCGGCGCTTGGCCTCGGACCCGATGGCCATGGCGATCCGCCAGGCGATGATCCTCGAAAATGCCGCCCTTCACGTTGCTCCCGGCGGGGCCCTGGTCTACGCCGTCTGCAGCCCGATGGTAGAGGAGGGCCCCGAGGTCGCCGAGGCCCTGGCGGGCTGGACGGTGCGCCACCGGTGGTCCGCCGCGCCGCCGCAGGGCGATGAGGACGCCTTTCAGTGCTTCGTCCTCCGCCGCGACGGCGAGGGCTGAGGGGAGGGGAGGCAGGCATGGGCGCGGCCGACACGCCGATGATGCGGGAGTACCTGGAGCTCAAGAAGGGCGTGGCAGACGCGCTCCTCTTCTACCGCATGGGCGACTTCTACGAGCTGTTCTTCGCCGACGCCCACGAGGCGGCCGCGGTGCTGGAGCTGGTGGTCACCAGCCGCAACAAGGGCGACCCCGACCCCATCCCGATGGCCGGCTTCCCATACCGGGCGTTGGAGCCCATGCTTCAGAAGGCCAGCGCCGCCGGGCGGCGGGTGGCCATCGCCGAGCAGCGCGAGACCAGCCCCGGCGTCTACGTGCGCGAGCTGGTCCGCATCGTCAGCGCCGGCCTGCCCTTCGAGGGGGAGTCGATCGAGGCGCGAGAGCCCTGCTACATCGCGGCTTTTACGGACCCTGAGCGCCTCCCCATCGGCCTCGCCGTGCTCGACGTCACCACCGGCGAGCTGCTGCTGATGGAGCTCGCCGAGCCCGAGGCCTTGGCGGCGGAGCTCGAGCGCATCGACCCCAAAGAGTGCCTGATCGCCGATGGGGTGCAGATCACCGACGCGCTGCACTTCGCGGTGCGGGCCCGCGCGCTCAGCCGGGTGGAGGCCCGGGCCTTCGAGATCACCGCGGGGCGGCGCCGCCTCAGCGCCCGGCTCGGGGTGGCGGACCTGTCGGCTTTTGGGGCCGAGGGCCTCAAGCCGGCCTTGGCCGCGGCGGGCGGCCTGCTGTTCTACGCCGAAGACACCGCTCGGGTGCCGCTGGGCCACCTCCTGCGCCTCCGGGTGGTGGACCCGGGCGGGCACCTCATCCTCGACGAGGCGGCGCGGCGAAACCTCGAGCTGCTCCGACCGCTCCGGGGCGCGGGCCGCCAAGGCACCCTCATCCACCTGCTGGACCAGACCTGCACCCCGATGGGCGGCCGGCTGCTGCGGGAGTGGCTGCTGCACCCCCTCATCGATCTGCGCGCCCTTTTGGCGCGCCAGGCGGCGGTCGCGACCCTCGCGGACGGGCCGCTGCGGGCCGGCCTGCGGAGCGCGCTGTCGGCGGTGACCGATCTCGCGCGCCTCGGCGGAAAAGTGGCGCAGGAGCGCGCCAACGCCCGGGATCTGGTGGCGCTGGCGGCCTCGCTTCGGGCGCTCCCCACGGTGTTCTCGTCGGTGGCGGCCCACCCGAGCCTCCAGGCCGGCGCGCCCCCGCCGCTGCTGCTGGAGCTGGCCGAGGACATCGAGCGCTGGCTGGTGCCCGAGCCGCCGGCGGCCCTGACCGAAGGCGGCCTCATCAACCCTGGCGTTGACGCTGAGCTGGACGAGCTTCAGCTCCTGGCGCGCGAGGGCAGGGGCGCCATCGCCCACATCGAGGCCCAGGAGCGCGAGGCGAGCGGCATCCAGAGCCTCAAGATCAAGTACAACCGGGTGTTCGGCTACTTCTTGGAGGTCTCCCAGTCCAAGCTCGACCGGGTGCCCGACCGCTGGATCCGCAAGCAGACCCTGAGCAATTGCGAGCGCTTCATCACCCCGGCCCTCAAGGAGTTCGAGGACAAGGTGCTGGGCGCCGATGAGCGCGCCAAGGCCCTGGAGTACGCCCGCTTCGTCGAGCTGCGGCAGCGGGTGGCGGCCCGCACCGCCGATCTGCTGGCCTTGTCGGCAGAGATCGCTCGGATTGACGTGCTGGCCACGCTCGCCGAGGTCGGGGTCCGCCGCCGCTGGACCCTCCCCACCGTGGACGCCGGCGACGTGATCGACGTGCAGGGCGGGCGCCACCCGGTCATCGAGGCCATGGACGGCGAGGAGCCCTTCGTCCCCAACGATCTGGTGCTGTCTCAGGAGCGCCGCCTCGTGGTCCTGACCGGCCCCAACATGGCCGGAAAGTCCACGATCATGCGGCAGACCGCGCTGATCGTCTTGCTCGCGCAGATGGGCGCCCCGGTGCCGGCCGAAGCCGCCCGGGTGGGCCTCTGCGACCGGATCTTCGTGCGGGTGGGCGCCAGCGACGACCTCAGCCGCGGCCGCAGCACCTTCATGGTGGAGATGGCCGAGACGGCGCTCATCCTTCACCAAGCCACCGCGCGATCGCTGGTGTTGCTCGACGAGATCGGCCGCGGCACCAGCACCTTCGACGGGCTGAGCATCGCCTGGGCCACCGCCGAGGTGCTGGTCGACCGGGTCCGGGCCCGGGCCATCTTCGCCACGCACTACCACGAGCTGGTCGCGCTCGCCGACGATCGGCCGGCGGTCGTCAACCTCCACGTTCGGGTCTCGGAGTGGGGCGACAAGATCGAGTTCTTGCGGGTGCTCGCCCCGGGCGGCGCGAGCAAAAGCTACGGCCTGCAGTGCGCGCGCCTCGCTGGCATGCCGCCCGACGTGCTGGAGCGGGCCCAGAAGCTGCTCACCGAGCTCGAGCGGCGCCCGAAGCACGGGCCGCCCAACCGCCAGCTGTCGTTGTTTTCGGCGCCTCCGGCCTCTGCTCCTCCCGCCGCCGGGCCCCCGCCGGCCGCCGCGCCGCCGCCCGTCGCCGCCGCGCCCGACCCCGCCTTGCTCGCGCTCCGAGAGGCCGTCCTTGGCGTGCCGGTCGATGATCTGAGCCCCCGGGCCGCCCTGGACCGCCTCTACGCGCTGCAGGCCTTGGCCCGCGCCCCGGCGCCCGCGCGTGGTTGAGCGCCGCCGTGCCGGCGGGAAGATCGGGGCGACGCTGGCCTGGGTCCGTCTAACCCTGGCCCTCGTCCTGCCCGTCGTCCTCCTGTTCGCGCCAGCCCCGGCCGCCGCGGGCGTGGTGGTGGGCCTGCGGCCCTTCGTGGTGCCGGGTGGCGCCCGCATCGTGGTCTTGGCGGACGCGCCGCCCGCCGACAGCCAGGCGCGCACCCTGCCGCGGGGCCCCGACGGCGCCGCGCGGGTGGCGGTGCTGCTCGGCGACAGCGCCTTGGCCGCGGCCGCCCCCACCCGCCAGATCATCGAGAAGTACGGCCTGCGCGCTGTTCGCCTCGAACCACTGGGCAGCGCTGTGCAGGTGGTGGTGGAGACCGACCAGCCCGCCCGGGTGCGCAGCCGGGAGCTGCTGAGCGCCGGGCGCTACGTGGCCACCCTCATCGAGGTCGATCTCGGCGGCTTGGCCGGGGCGGGCGCCGTCGCGAGCCCGCGGTCGGGGGTCGGCGAGGATGGCCTGCCCGTGGCCGAGCTCGGCGAGGTCGATCCCTGGATCGGCGACCCTCAGGCGGTGGAGGCCCTGCAGCCGGTGGAGAACCACGGCCTGCCCAAGGACGCCGAGCTGCTGAGCTGGCTCAGCGCCGTCAGCCTTGGGCGCGCGCCGGAGCGGGCCGCCCGCAGCCTCAGCCGGCCGCTCGTCGTGATCGACGCCGGGCACGGTGGACACGACCACGGGGCGGTGGGCCCCTCCGGCGCGCGCGAGGCCGACATCGCCCTGCAGATCGCCCGCCGGACGGGTTGGCTCCTCCGCGAGACCTACGACGTGGACGTCGTCTTCACCCGGGAGGACGACCGCTACCTCGGCCTGCGGGCCCGGGCCGCCGTCGCCAACCAACGCGACGCCGACCTGTTCCTTAGCGTCCACATCAACGCGGCCCCCGGCCCGGAGGCCCAGGGCGTCGAGAGCTACGTGCTGGACACCGCCAGCGACGAGGGGGCGGCCCGGGTGGCGGCCCGGGAGAACCGCGAGCTCGGGGCCTTGGGCGAAGACCTCAGCCAAAATGACGCGCTGATGGCCAGCCTCGTCGTCGCCGGCACCGACCGCCTCAGCCTCGGCCTCGCCGCCGACCTGCAGCGCCGGGTCCTGGCCGCCCACGGCCAGGGCTACGGCCCGGGCGTGATGCGCGATCTGGGCGTCAAAGGCGCGATGTTCACCGTGCTGGCCAGCGCCCGCTGCCCGGCGGTGCTGTTTGAGGCCGGCTTCATCAGCAACCCCGAGGAAGAACGCCGGCTCCGCAGCCCGTTCTTCCACCAGCAGACGGCCGAGGCGCTGGCCGCCGGCGTGAGCGCGTGGCTGTCCACCTCCGCCAAGCGCCCGGCCCCGGGCGCCCCGGTCCCGCAGACGCCCGGGGTGATCCGGCTGTCGGCCCCGGTGCCCGAGGCGCCGCCGGTGCTGGGGCTGCCGACCCGCCCGCCCGGCGCGCCAGTGGGCCCGCCATGAGCGCCCCGGCCGCGGAGTCAGGGGACAGCCTCCTCAACGCGGTGGAGGGCTTTCTCAGCGTGGGCCGCACCGAGCGCATGCTCTCGCCCCACACCATCGCCGCCTACGCCCGCGATCTAGCGGAGCTCGTCGGGACCTTGGCGGAGCTGGGCGTGGTCGCGCCCGCCCAGGTGCAGGCCGCGCACATCGACGCCTGGCTCCAGGGCCTCAGCGCCCGGGGCCTGAGCGCCCGCAGCGTCGCCCGTCACCGCAGCGCCGGGCGCCAGCTGTTCGCCTGGCTGCTCGAAGAGGGCGCCCTGGAGGCCAATCCGGCCGAGCGCAGCCCGAGCCCCAAGCTGGGCCGGCGCCTCCCGCACAGCCTCGGCCCGGACCAAGTGGACGCGCTGCTGGCCGCGCCCGATCGCAGCGCCGCCATCGGCCTGCGCGACGCCGCCATGCTGGAGCTGCTCTACGCCACCGGCCTGCGGGTGAGCGAGCTCGTGAACCTGCGCTGGTCGAGCTGGCGGACGGGATGGCTGGTCATCCGGGGCAAGGGCGGAAAAGAGCGGCTGGTGCCCTATGGGGATCGCGCCGAGGCCACCGTCCTGGCTTGGCAGGCGCTCCAGCAGCAGGCCGGGACCCTCGGCCCCTACGTGTTTCCCACCGATCGCGGCGCGCCCATGAGCCGGCAGAACATGTGGCTGCGGGTGCGGCACAACGCTGTGCTGGCGGGGATCCTCGGCAAGCTGAGCCCCCATACCCTCCGGCACGCCTTCGCCACGCACCTGCTGGAGCGGGGGGCGGACCTGCGCGCGGTGCAGACCATGCTCGGGCACGCTGATCTCAGCACGACGGAGATCTACACCCACGTGGCCCGCCACCGGCTGCGGGAGGCCCACGCCCGCTACCACCCGCGGGGCTGAGGCCGGCGGCGCCCAAAACGCAGCGCGCCGCCCCGAGGGGCGGCGGCAACCAGCGCGAAGAGTGGGGGCGGTGGGAATCGAACCCACACATCTGTAAGGATAGCGGATTTTGAGTCCGCCGCGTCTACCGTTCCGCCACGCCCCCGCATCGCGCAGGCGCCGCTCATGTATTGTGTTCTTGCTGTGGGCGCCAGCCCCGCGCCGCTTCCTTGTGGGCGGTCGTTCCCGCGCCGGGATCCATGGCGCCGACTTGGAGTTGAGTGATGATCAGGACGGTATTTTCATCGAATGGTGCCCGCGGGCTGCTCGGCAGCGCGGCGCTCGGCCTCGTCGCCTGCGGATCGGGCAAGGGCGAGCTCGACGGCGCGGGGGCCGACGGGGTGGTGATCACCGACGCGCGGATGATCTCCAACGTCTACACCTGGGGCTGCCAGGAGGGCGATCTCGGCCGGCTCTACCAGGGCGTCTACGGCCAGACGATGTCCCTGGAGTATGCGCCCGACAGCCTCCGCTCCTTGTCGCTGCCCGCGCCGGGGGAGTGCGCATTTGGCCTCGACATGTTCCCGGTGGACGCCGGCCCCTCGGGCGAGGAGATCCCCGGCCTCAGCGGCAGCCCCCGGTGGATCACCGCGAGCGACGACGGCGCCTTCACCCAGACCGGCGCCGGCTTCTATTTTGACGACGTGTTCCCCAACAGCCGCACCTGCCTCGAGGTCGAGGGCGTGATCGGCAGCGGGGCCGAGCTGGAGGCCGCGGGCCCCCTCACCGGCGGCGGCAGCCCGCCCGCCTCGGCCGTGCCGGACGTGGACTTTGCCGGCCTGACCCTCGACGCGGTCACCGGCGCCCAGACCCTCGACTGGGGCGCCGAGATCGACATCAGCTGGGCCGATCACGAGTGGGACAACGTGTGGGTGCAGATCCGCCGCGAGCGGGAGGGCACGGCCTGGGAGTCGGTCACCTGCAACGCCACCGGCCGCTCGGCCCTCAACATCGGCGATCAGGTCTGGAGCCTGCTCAACGAAGACGTCCCGGTCGAGCAAAACAACCTCTACGTCACCTTTGAGAACAGCTCGGTGGAGGAGATGTCGGACGGCACCACCCTCCAGGCCGTGACGCGCTCGGTGGCCGTGGCCCTGGTCAACGACTGATCGATCGCCGGTCCAGCGCGCGGCGCGCCGTCCCCCCCTTGGCCCGCGGCGAACCGGCCGCTGCAGGGGCGCGGCGGCCTTCGGCGGCCTGTGGTAGAAGGGCGCAGGAGGGGAGCGATGACCGCCCAGCCAGACAGCCAGAGCCCCGCAGCAGACCTCAGCGCCCCCGCGGGGCACTTTGTCGGTCCGGGTGGGGTGGTGCTCCTCGTCGTTGACCCCAACGCCGCCACCGCCGCGCGCGTCGCCGAGGCCCTCGACGGCTACGACGTGCGCTTGATCACCGCCCGCGATCGGGACGAGGCGATGGCCGCCGCGGAGGGCGAAGACCTCGGCCTCGTGCTCTGCGCCGCCTCTTTGCCCAAGGGCAGCGGCTACGAGCTGGCCCGCAGCGTGCGCGAGCGCTGGCCCGCGGCCTCCGTGCTCCTCATGACCGGCGGCTTTGAGGTCTACAACCGGAGCCGCGCCGAAGAGGCCGGCGTCAACGGCCACCTCACCAAGCCCTTCTCGCCGGCCGCGCTCAAGTCCGCGGTCGAAGAGGCGATGGGCCCGCTGCCCCTCGCTGTGCCGGCCCCGCCCGCGCCGGCGCCCGCCCCGGTGGCGCCCCCGCCGCCCACCTTGAGCCCGGCGCCGATCGCCGCGCCCCCTCGGATCGAATTGCTCGATCCGAGCCCGCCCTCGCCGCCCGTCAGCGCCGAGCGCGTCGCCACCTACCTGCCCCGCGATCACACGCGCCTCCCCCGGGTGGCCGTGGATCCTGACGTGGTGGGGCCCGCGATGGAGCGGGCGATCCTTGAGGTGCTCCCGGAGGTCGTGGAGGCCGTGCTGCGCAGCGCAGTCGGCTCCTCCGTCGCCTTCCGGGATCTGGTCGCCGCGGCGGTCTCGGACGCTGTGCGCGCGCAGCTGCCGGAGATCGCCGCCACCATCGTACGCGAGCGCCTCGAGGCCTATGAGGCCCAGGCTGACGCGGTCAAAGGCTGACCGACCCTCCCGCAGGGAGACGAATTAGCCGAGCCGCGAGCGGGGGCACCTCCCGGTGACCCTTCGGCGCATCGCGTGCGTCCTTCCCCCTGGCGCTGCCCACCTGGCTTCACCAACGGGGAGCACGATCGCGCGCTGACCGTTGTTTTCTTCCATCATCGCCCCGCGCGGTGAGGCCCTGGCGACGCCGTGGGCCCCGCGCACGCTTCCACAGGAGCCCCCGATGGCCCTCATCGACAGCATCCCCAAGACCTTCGACCCCAAAGCCGTGTGCGACGCGCTCTACGCCCAGTGGGAGGCCGATGGCCTCTTCGGCGCCGATCCGGCGGCCGGGGGCGAGCCCTACACCATCATGATCCCGCCGCCGAACGTCACCGGCAGCCTGCACATGGGCCACGCCCTCAACAACACCCTCCAGGACGTGCTGATCCGCTTCAAGCGCATGGACGGCTTCAACGCGCTGTGGGTGCCCGGCACCGACCACGCCGGCATCGCGACGCAGTGGATCGTCGAGAAGCAACTCCGGGCCAAGGGCATCGATCGCCGGGAGCTGGGCCGCGACGCCTTTTTGGAGAGGGTGTGGTCCTGGAAGGCCGAGAGCGGCGGCACCATCACCCACCAGCTCCGCAAGCTCGGCGTGTCCTGCGATTGGGGCCGCGAGCGCTTCACGATGGACGAGGGCCTGTCTCGCGCCGTGATCGAGGTCTTCGTCAAGTACTACGAAGAGGGCCTGATCTACCGGGCCGAGCGCCTCATCAACTGGGATCCGGTGGGCCTCACCGCCCTCTCCGATCTGGAGGTGGAGAACGAGGAGGGCGCGCTGGGCGAGCTGTGGAGCTTCGCCTACCCGCTGTCGGAGCCCTCGGTGAACGCGCAGGGCGACGTGGTGACCGAGATCACCGTGGCCACCACCCGGCCCGAGACCATGCTCGGCGACACCGCCATCGCCGTGCACCCGGCCGACCCGCGCTTCATGCACCTCATCGGGAAGACCGTCCGGCACCCGATCCTCGACCGGGAGATCCCGATCATCGGCGACGCCATCCTCGTCGATCCCACCTTCGGCTCCGGCGCGGTGAAGATCACGCCCGCCCATGACTTCAACGACTTTGAGGTCGGTCGTCGCCACGGCCTGCCGATGATCAACCTGTTCAACCTCGACGCGACGGTCAACGAGGCGGGCGGGCCCTTCGCCGGCCTCGACCGCTTCGAGGCGCGCGCCCAGGTGAAGGCCCAGATCGAGGCCCTCGGCTTGTTCCGCGGCGCCCAGCCCCACACGCTGAACCTGCCGCGCTCCCAGCGCTCCGGCGCGGTGGTCGAGCCGATGCTCTCGACCCAGTGGTTCGTGAAGATGGCCCCCTTGGCTGGCCCGGCCCTCGCCGCCGTCGAGCACGGCGCCACGCGGTTTGTGCCGAAGGCTTGGGAGAACACCTACTACGCCTGGATGCGCAACATCAAAGACTGGTGCATCAGCCGCCAGCTCTGGTGGGGCCACCGCATCCCGGCCTGGTACGACGCGGCCGGCAACACCTACGTGGGCGCCAGCGAGGCCGTGGTGCGCGAAAAGCACGACCTGCCCGCTGATCTCGTGCTGCGGCAAGACGAGGACGTGCTCGACACCTGGTTCAGCTCGGCGCTCTGGCCCTTCTCGACCCTCGGTTGGCCCGAAAAGACCGAAGATCTCGCCAAGTACTACCCCACCAGCGTGCTGGTCACCGGCTTTGACATCATCTTCTTCTGGGTGGCCCGCATGATCTTCAGCGGCCAGCACTTCATGGGGCAGGTGCCGTTCAAGGACGTCTACATCCACGCCCTGGTGCGCGACGAGCACGGCCAGAAGATGTCCAAGACCAAGGGCAACGTGGTCGACCCGCTCGAGTCGATCGCGCTGTATGGCGCCGATGCCTTCCGCTTCACCCTGGTGGCCTTGGCCGCGCAGGGCCGCGACATCTTGTGGAGCAGCGCGCGGGCCGAAGGCAACGTGAAGTTCCAAAACAAGGTCTGGCAGGCCTTCCGCTACGCCATGATGCAGATGGACGACTACGATCCGGCGGCCCCGGCCACCCGCTCGCCCTACGACCACTGGATCTTGGCGCGCATGGGCGAGTCGGTGCGCCGGGTGCGCTCGGCCCTCGACGACTACCGCTTCAACGAGGTGGCGGCCGAGCTCTACAGCTTCACCTGGGACGAGCTCTGCTCCTGGTACCTGGAGCTCACCAAGGCCACCTTCAAGGGCGACGACACCTCGCCCGAGGCGGAGGCGGCCCGGCAGGGCGCCCGGGGCACGCTGCACGCGGTCTTCCACGGGCTCATCCGGCTGCTTCACCCGATCATGCCCTTCTTGACCGAGGCGCTGTGGGGGCTGCTGCCGCACACCGAGGGGCCGCTCATGCGCGCGCCCTACCCGAAGGCCGAGGATTATCCCACGGATCCGGCGGCGCTCATCGAGGTTCAAGGCCTTCAGGAGGCCATCGTGGCGGTGCGCCGGGTGCGCTCGGCCATGGGCCTCTCGGACCGAAAGCCGGCGCTCAGCACCCGCTGCGCTGACCCCAGCCTGCTGCAGCGCCACCTCGGCGCGCTCCGCGATCTGTGCGGGGTGGAGGCGGCGGAGCAGGGCGGCCCCGGCGGGGTCTGCGCCACCGTGGTGGTGTCGGGCCAGGAGGTCTACCTGCCGCTGGACGGCGTGATCGACGTGGACGCCGAGCGCGCCCGCCTCGATCTGCAGCTCAGCAAGGGCAGCAAGGACATCGAGGCGCTGGAGCGGCGGCTGAGCGGTGGCTTCCGGGACAAGGCCCCGCCGGCGGTCGTGGCCGACTTCGAGGCCAAGCTCGCCAAGTCCCTGGATGAGCAGGCCCGCTTGCAGAACGCCCGGCAGATGCTCGGCGCCTGAGCCCACCCCTTGACCGGAGCCCCCGATGCGCTTGTCTGAGCTGGTCCGCCTCGCCCTCGAAGAGGACGTCGGCAACGGTGATCTCACCACCGAAGCGACCGTGCCGGCCGAGCGCCGGGGCGTGGGCCTCATCCGGGCCAAGCAGGCCCTCGTGGTCTGCGGGCACGTCGAGGCGGCCGAGGTCTTCCGGCAGGTCGGCGCGATCTACCGGCCGCTGGTCGGGGAGGGCTGCGCCGCCGCCTCCGGGGAGGTGGTGGCCGAGGTCGAGGGGCCGCTGCGGGCCCTGCTCACCGGCGAGCGGGTGGCCCTCAACCTGCTCATGCGCCTGTCGGGCATCGCCAGCCACACCCGGCGGGTGATCGGCGACGTGCAGGGCCTCGCCGTGGTCGACACCCGCAAGACCACCCCGCTGCTCCGGGGCCCCGAGCGCCGCGCGGTGCGGGTCGGCGGCGGCCGCAACCACCGCTTTGCCCTCTATGACGGTATTCTCATCAAGGACAACCACATCGTCGCGGCGGGGGGCATCACGCCCGCCGTGCGCGCGGCCCGGGCCGCGGCCCACCACCTGCTTCGGATCGAGGTGGAGGTCGAGACCCTGGCCGAGCTCGACGAGGCCATCGCCGCCGGCGCCGATGTCGTGCTGCTCGACAACATGGACGACGCGATGGTGGCGGTCTGCGTGGCGCGGCACCGGGGCGCGGCCCTGTTTGAGGTCAGCGGCAACGTCACGGCCGCCCGCCTGCCGGCGCTCGCCGCGCTGGGCGTCGATGTGGTGAGCGTCGGCGGCCTCATCCACCAGGCGACCTGGGCCGACCTCTCGATGAAGCTGCGGCCGCTCGAGGGCTGATCGGCGCGCTGCAGGCCCTTCAGCGGGTCGGCTGCAGCGCTTGTTCGGCGCTGTGGGGGGCGAGCTCCACCGCCTGCTGCGCGCTGTGGCCGGGGTAGACCGGGTGGGCCCGCACCAAGAAGAACCAGCAGACGATCATCCAGAGCAGCGTCCAGCGCTGTGTTCTCGTGGGGAGCCGGCTCAGTCGGCCGGCGGCGGACACGAGCAGCACAAGCAGGCTGCCTTCAAAGAAGACCTCCGGCTTGGCGATGCGCCAGGCGCCCGGCACCGCCGCGATCAGCAGGGCGTAGAGCGGGTTGTCGGCGGCCGCCGCTGCGCCGGGCCGCCCCGCGAGCTTGGGGCCAAGGGCCAGGATGGCGAGCAGCGCGCCGATCCCGACGAGGGTGCGCCCGCCGCGCCGCCGAAACAGGGCGCCGAGGCCGAGCAGCCCGAGGACCAAGGCCGTGGGGTCGATCGCCCGCCACAGCTCCAGCCGGTTCCATTCGGGCGGCCACAGGCTGAGCACGTCGAGGGCGGCCCGCTCGGTCAAGAAGCGCTCGGGCCCGCCGAGGGTGGGCCCCTCGCCCTGAAGGCCCATCTGCGCGACGATCAGGGGCAGGCTCAGCGCGGCGGACAGGCCGAGCGCGAGCAGGCGGCGGCGGGCGGGCCCCTCGCCCTGGAGCCCGCCGGGGAGGGCCTCGATCCCAAAGCCCAGGCCCATCAAGGCGCCGACCATCCCAAAGTAGAGGTTGTTCCAGGTCATCCAGCAGAAGATGAGCCCGGCGCTGAGCACGGCGGCCCCGCGGCGGGCGGCGCGCTCCAGGCTCCACAGCCACAGGGGCAGCCAGAACACCGCCGCCTTTTCAAGGGTGTACCACCGAATGTCGCGGAGCACGTGCAGGCCGAGGCCGAAGGGCATGCCCATGGCCACCGCCGCCCAGGGCCGCGCGCCCGTGGCCCGCAGGTAGGCCGCCGCCGCCGCCCAGCCCAAGATCGGCTGCAGGAAGCTGATCAGGTTCGTCGCCGCCGCGGGCTGCAGCAGAAGATCAGCGGCGGCCACGCTCCAGAGGTGGCCGGCGTGGGCGCCGATCAGCCGGAGGGCAGGTGTGTCGGCCGCGCCCCAGGGCAGGCTGTCGCGGTGCGCGCCGTTCAGGTAGAAGGCGAAGCTCCCGGCCTTATCGACGGTGGGGAAGTCGCCCCACCAGGCCTCGGCCCACAGCGCGCCCGCCGGCGCCGTCATCAGCGCGGCGGCCCCGACGATGAAGGCAGCGGCGCGCAGGGCCCCGAGCCGCCCACGAAGCCCGAAGATCACCAGCAGCACGCCAATGCCGACGCAGAGGGCCCAGGCGAGCGGCGCGTCTTGCGGCCCGGCGGGCAGGGCGATCATGCGGGGGTCGGCGGGCGGTCCGTACACCGCGCCGGGCTAACGGGCTCCGGGTCGCCCCCGCCGCGGCGCCCGGCCGGAGACAGGCTAGGGCCCGGCGCCCCGGAGGATCGATGGCGCGCGCCCCAGCAGAGACCGCCCCCTTGTTTCAGCCGAGCCCAGCGCTCAACGACGCGCTGCTCGATTGGTACGCCGAGCGGGCGCGGCCGCTGCCCTGGCGGGGCGAGGGGCTGAGCCTCTACCGCACCTGGGTCAGCGAGGTCATGTGCCAGCAGACCCGCGTGGACACGGTGATCCCGTACTTTGAGCGGTGGATGCGGGCCTTCCCCACGGTGGAGCACCTCGCGAACGCCCCGCTGGACGACGTCCTCGCGCATTGGTCCGGGCTTGGCTACTACAGCCGGGCCCGCAACCTCCACGCGGGGGCGGCGGTGGTGGTGGCGGCGGGCGGCTTCCCCACCACCCTCGCTGGCTGGCGCGCCCTGCCCGGGGTGGGCGAGTACATCGCCGGGGCCGTCGGCTCCATCGCGCTCGGCCTCGACAGCCCGGCGGTCGACGGCAACTTGGAGCGGGTGCTGTCGCGCGTTCACCGCCACCCCG
Organism: Deltaproteobacteria bacterium; assembly: GCA_947462115.1. Lineage (GTDB taxonomy): Bacteria > Myxococcota_A > UBA796 > UBA796 > UBA2385 > JAEUKK01. Next base: position 21,487 of record CANHON010000010.1, read on the forward strand.
GCGGTCGGCCGGCCATCACCGCCCTGGCCCAGCGCCTGCTGCCCCCCGGCCGCGCCGGCGACTGGAACCAGGCGCTGATGGATCTCGGCGCCAGCCTGTGCGCGCCCCGCGCCGCCCGCTGCGGGGAGTGCCCGATCCGCGCCCACTGTGGGGCCGGACAGCTCGGGGAGGCCGACCGCTGGCCCGCGGCCAAGGAGCGGAAGGTGGCGCCGGAGCGCGCGGCGGTGGGCGCCCTGGTCCGTGACGGCGACCGCATCTTGTTCGGCCAGCGGCTGCCCGAGGGCCTGTTCGGCGGCCTGTTTGAGCTGCCGGGCCTGCTGCTCCCCAAGGGCGCCGCCACCGACGAGGCCGCGCTGCGGGGCGCCCTTCAGCTCGGCTTGATGGAGGCCTTGGGCGTCGATGCGCATATCGGGGGCGCGGTGGGCCAGGTCGCCCATGTCCTCACCCATATGCGCCTGCAGCTCGTTATTTTCGAGGTGCAGCTCTCCGGCGAGCCGGCAGCGCAGCCCGGCGGCGCCTACCAGGGGCTGCGGTGGCTGGGCCGGGCCGAGCGGGGCGGGGTCGGGCTCTCGACCTTGGCGAGCAAGGCGCTGGCCTTGGCGGACGCGGCGCCCAGCAGCCAGGGCTCGCTATTTTGAGCTCGGCGCCTCGAGGAGTCCGGCGCGGAGGGCCGCCCGCAGCCGGGCCTCGCAGGCGAGCAGCTCGGGCTCGTCCCGGCTGTCGAGGGTGATCGTCACCGTCCAGGGCTGCTGGTCGAACTGCGGGTAGCTGCCGATGCTGACGGTGGGGTGCGCGGCCGCCGCCTCGGTGAGCGCGTCGGCGATCTGGGGCTCGTGCTCGGTGGTCACGAGGCGACGGCTGCCCATCGGCCGACCGCCGAGCTGGCCGGCGATCCCGTCGAACTTGCGGCGCAGCAGGCTCGGGACGCCCGGGAAGATCCATACGTTCCCCGCGCGGACCTGGGGGAAGCTCATGCCACCGCCCTCGCGCAGCTCCGCGCCCTCCGGCACCTCGGCCATCCGGGCCGCCGCCTCGTTGTAGCGCTCGCCCATCCGCGCGGAGAGCAGGGCTTCAAGGCGGGGATCGCGCACGAGGCGCCGCCCGAGCCCGCGGCTCACGCCCTCCATCGTGAGGTCGTCGTGGGTCGGCCCGACGCCGCCGGTGGTGATGAGGTGGTCCACCCGGGGCGACCAGCGGGCCACCGACTCGGCGATGATCTCGACGTCGTCGGGGATGATCTCGACGCGGAGCACGTCCACGCCGAGCTCGCGCAGGCGGCGGAGCAGGAAGGGGCCGTTCTCGTCCACGAATTTTCCGCGCAGCAGCTCATCGCCGATGATGATGAGCGCCGCCGTCGGGGCCCCGATCGCCGTGCTGGACGTGCTGGACGCTGAAATCGTCGTCGGCCCTTCGGCGGGGACGCTGGGGCTGCTCGGTGCGCGCGGGGGTGCCATCCTGCCTCCTCGGCCGCTCCTAGCCTCATTGCGCCGGGGAGGGCGGGCCGGCTCATGCCGGAGCCCCCGCGCGCCGATCCCCGGGGGCCCATCGATCTCCGCCGGATTTCACGACGAATGGACCTCTATCGACGGTACATTGGAGGCGGCGGCCCCGCTGGGCGCCCGCAGCTTGAGCGCCCCTCCGCGGGCCGACCAAGCGCCGCGGGCCTCATCGGTGGAACCGCCGGCGCCCAGTCCGTGTCCCTGCGTCACCATGGAGGTGACGTGACGGCACGAGCGAGCACAGCGCGGTCCAGCGGATCGCGGCGGGGGGTCCTGCCCGTGCAAGAGCTGCGTGCTGGCTTCGCGCTCGCGGTCACCGCGCGCCTCAACGGCGCCGTGGTCGCGCACGCAGTGCACAGCCGCGGCGCTCGACCCCTGTTGATCGGCCTGGACGACGGCTGCGCCATCCCAAGCCCCGACGGCGGCCCGGTGGCCACGGTGAGCTGGCTGCGCGGCGACCGCCTCCGCATCTGCTCGCCCCACGTGGCCGACGTCGAGCAGGAGCTCGGGCCCGGCCAGCTGTGGCGGTGGGCCCCGGGGGACGGCCTGGTCGTCGAGCTGGGCCTCGTTCAGCGCTCCACCTTCCGGCTGCCGAGCGCGCTGCCCACCGCGGACCTCTCGCTGTTGGCGCTGGTGCTCACCATTTTCGTCTTCCTTGGCCACACCCGCCTCCTGTTTGAGGAGATGAGCGGCGGCCAGCCCGAGGTCTCGGCCCCAGAGCCCTCGCCCGAGCTCATCGCCCGCCTGATCGAGCGCGCCACCGAAGGCGCCGACGAGGGCCTCGAAGAGCGGGTGGATCGCGCCGAGCTGGAGGAGGAGAACGACTCCTTCTACCTGCCGTCCGGCGCCGACGGCCCGATGAGCCACGCCGAGGGCGGGGCCAAGGTCGGCGAGCAGGTGCAGCGGGTCGAGGCCGCCGAGGAGGAGGTCGATGAGGACGCCGTCGAGCCCCCGGCGCCGGTGGTGGAGCTGCTGCGCCGCCCGCCGCCGCCGGAGCTCCCGGAGCTGGCCATCACCGAGGTCGAGGCGCCCACGCTGCTCGGCGCCGTCGAAGAAGTGGAGATGCTGCCGCCCGAAGAGACCGCCGACGAGGGCATGCCCGAGCCGGTAGAGCGCTTTGTGGGCTGGGGCTTCAAGGACTGGCTGCGGGTCAAAGAGGCCCGCCCCAAGGACCACCGCGCCTGGTCGCGGGAGCTCGACCTGGCGCGCGCCCGGATGCGCATCGACCCCGACGACCCCTGGTCGCTCAACACCGTCGGCCTCTACGCTTACCTCAGCGAGAAGCACGATCTCGCCGAGGCGACCTACGAGCGCTTCTTGCAGCTCTACCCCGAGGAGCCGGCGGCCTACAACAACTACGCGCTCGTCTGGAAGCGCCGCGGCGAGTACGGCAAAGAGGAGAGCCTGTACCGGCGGGCCCTGCAGCTCGACCCCAGCGACACCAACGTGATGAACAACTTGGCCGTCTGCTTGGCCCACCAAGGCCGGTTCGGCGAGGCCACGGAGATCATGGATCGGCTCGAGAAGCTCGAGCCTGACAACGCTTACGTCGCCCTGCACCAGGCGAAGATCTACGCGGCCATGGGCAAGGAGCGGCGGGCCCTGCGCTTCTTGGAGCGGGCGCTGGAGCAGAGCCGCGGCCTCGACACCATGCACCACATTGAATTCCGCCAGGACATCCGGCTGGACCCGAGCTTCGACGTGCTGCGGGGGGAGCGCCGCTTCCGCGAGCTCCTCGAGCGCGCCTATGGCACCGAGGCCGCCTACCTCATCACCGGCTCGCGCCGCGCCCGGCCCCGCCGCGACCGCCAAGGCGAGCTGGAGGAGGTGGACGATGGGTGATCTGGCCGTCACGGTTCGGCTGTTCGGCGCCCTGGTCGAGGACCGCGTGATTGACGTGGACCGCGTCGTTCGCCTGGGCGAAGCGGAGGGGGCCGAGGTCAGCTTCCCCGGCGCCGACCTGTCGGTGGTGCGGCTCGGCGAGCGGCTCAGCGTGCGCGGGCGGTCCCTCGAAGAGGGCGACGAGGTGCGGATCGCGCTCGGGCCGGTCGAGGTGCTGCTGGAGCACACCATGAAGTCGCGCATGCCGAGCGAGTGGGCCGGGCTGATGGACAGCCGCCTGTTCGCGACGGTGGTGATGACCGTCGCCGGCCTGTCGTACCTCGACGCCGCCTCGGCTTGGTGGGGCCGCCAAGACCTCGAAGGCGCGCCTTTGGCCGACCGTTTGGCCCGGGCCCTCCGCGGCGCGAGCGCCGCCAAGGCCGCCGCAGCCCCCAGTGGCGCCGCCGCCCAGGCCTCGGCCATCCAGACCTCGGAGCTGCCGGCCGACGGGGACGGCCCGCTGGCCTTCCTCAGCGTTGACGGCCCGCGGCACGAGCCCGACGCCCGCCCCGGCAGCGAGGCCTGGCATCGGTGGTACCGCTCGGGGGTGCCCGACGACAGCGCCCAGGTGCTGGCCGCCCGCGACCGGCTGGCCGAGGACCCCGACGATCCCGTCGCCCGGCGGGTCTTGGCGGGGGCGGCCTACAACAGCGACAACTTCGACCAGGCCGTCGAGCACTACACCTGGATCGTGCAGCGCTGGCCGGCCGACCGCGACGCCCTGCTGCGCCTCGGCTGGTCCTGGCAGCGGGCGGGCCGCCACCGCGCCGAGATCACGGTCTATAAGCAGATCTTGCGCATGGAGCCCACCAACTGCGCGGCGCTGGCCGGGCTCGCGGTGGCCCAGGCGCGGCTCAACCAGCTCGACGCCGCCGCCCAGAGCGTCGAG